>CAKTWY010000303.1 GCA_934630445.1 uncultured Eubacteriales bacterium | reverse complement strand
CCACAGAGTTATCCAACGGTGCTGTGCAAAAAGGGGTCACGCGCACGGCCGTCAACCGGAGCACGTCCTCCTACGGACGGGATTCTCGCGTGACCTTTAGGTTATCAGCGCTTCGCGCTTCAGAATGACAGAAACCGCTGTCATCCTGAGTGAAGCGAAGGATCCCGTGCGTAGAGCGGCGGGCTTAGTTGGGCACGCGAGGACCCCGGACGTAGGACAGCAGGCTGCGCTTGCTCGCACGCTTTCTCCAGCCGTCTTTCGGAGCGTGTCTTCCTACACATGGGATTCTTCGGCCTAACGGCCTCAGAATGACAGTCTACATGTCATCCTGAGCAAAGCGGCTTGCCCACTCGTCGGAATCATCGCGGCGCCGGTCACCGGATCGGTTCGGTCTGGATTTTCGCGAAGCGGCGGGGGTACTTCGCAGGCGTGGGCGACGTTTTGCGTATGCGCACGACGCGGTGGACGATGTCCGTGCCGGGCACAGTGTAATCGCGCATGCCCTCGAGCGCGCCGCCCATTCGCCGGATTGCGGGCGCGGCATCGTCGAGCTCCTCCCCGCACGCGGCGGACTTCATCGGCAGAAAGAGCCCGCCGGGCCGGACATACCCCAGGCACAGCTCCGTGAGCTGCGGCAGCGCCGCGACCGCGCGGCAGGTGACGATGTCGAAGCGCTCGCGCAGGTCCTTCGTGCACGCGCCCTCCTCCGCCCTGCGGTGGATTGTCCTGGCCGGAACGCCGAGCGCGGCGGCAGCCTCTTCAATAAAGGTCAGGCGCTTTTTCAGGCTGTCGAGCATCGTAATATCGAGCGCCGGGTCGTAGCACAAAAGCACCATCGACGGGAAGCCCGCACCGCACCCGACGTCGATGACGCTTTTGCCGGCGAAGGGCTCCGCCGCGAGCAGCGCGGCGCTGTCCAGAAGATGCTTTGTGACAAATTCCATCGGTTCGGTGATGGCCGTGAGGTTCATCACCTTATTTTTTTCCAGCACGAGCGCGGCAAAATCGAGCATGCGCGCGGCGCGCGCCTCGTCATCCGCAAGGCCCAGCGCGGAGAGCCCGCGCCGCAGCGCGTCAAGATGTTCCGTTGAAAAGGGCGCGGGAATGGCCATAATACCGCTCCTATCCGTAATATTTTATATATTAAATACTTATTGTATTTTATTTCTCGCCTTTTTCGCGCTCGACGCCCTCAAGCCAGATCATGAGCGCGGTAATATCCGCCGGACTGACGCCCGAGATGCGCGACGCCTGGCCGAGGTTTAAGGGCCGGATGGCCTGCAGCTTCTGCCGCGCTTCCAGGCGCAGCGAGCCGATGGCGGTATAGTCGGCCGCCTCCGGCAGGCGCCTGGACTCCATGCGGCGGAACTCCTCCGCCGCGCGCTTCTGCCGCTCGATGTAGCCGGCGTACTTGGCGGCGATCTCCACCTCCTCGCGCACGTCCTGCGGCAGCGCGGGGCGGTCCGGGTCGAGTGCGGCGAGCGCGGCGTACGTCAGCTCCGGCCGGCGCAGAA
>CAKTWY010000302.1 GCA_934630445.1 uncultured Eubacteriales bacterium | reverse complement strand
CGGTACGCAGGCGGAGATTTCCATAACGATCCATGAGGGGAGAAACCGGCAGGTGCGCAAGATGTGCGCTGCGTGCGGCCTTCAGGTGCGCACGCTCAATCGCGTCGCGATCGGCCGGCTTCGCCTGGACGGTCTCGCGCGCGGCAGATGTCGTCGCCTTACATCGGACGAGGTCAGCTATCTCAAAGGGCTGTGTGAATGAAGCTTTTATGTGATTTGCAGCTTTTCGATGCAGGGCTTGCGTTATTTCTTTGATTTTTTTCAAAACCTCTTGCAATTTGGGCCGTATGTGAATAGAATAAGATTTGGCCATGCAAATTGCGAAGGAGTGAGTATAACAATATGAATGATCTGCTCTCGAACATCCAGTCGCGTCTGCCGGAGTTTTCAAAGGGGCAGCGCCTGATTGCAAAATATATTATTGAGCATTATGACAAAGCTGCTTTTATGACGGCGAGCAAGCTCGGTCAGACCGTCAGCGTCAGCGAGTCGACCGTTGTGCGCTTTGCGACGGAGCTCGGGTTTGACGGATATCCGCATCTGCAGCGCGCCTTGCAGGAAATGATCCGCAATAAGCTGACCGCTGTGCAGCGTATGGAAGTGACTACCGACCGCATCGGCAATCAGGATGTGCTGCGCATGGTCATGAGCGCTGATATCGAAAAGCTGCGCATCACGATGGAGGAGATCGACCGCGACGTCTTCAACCGCGTTGTGGAGGAGATCCTTGCCGCGAAAAACATCTACATTCTGGGAGTTCGTTCCTCGGCGGCGCTTGCGAGCTTTCTCGGCTTTTATTTCAACCTTATGTTCAGCAACGTCCGCCTGGTGCATACGACGAGCGTGAGCGAAATGTTCGAGCAGGTGATCCGTGTGACGCAGGACGATCTTGTGATCGGCATCAGTTTTCCGCGTTATTCCAAGCGCACGGTCAAAGCGCTGCAGTTTGCCTCCGACAGGGGGGCGACCGTACTGGCGATCACCGACAGCCGCCTGTCACCCCTTGCGGCGAATGCGAAATATACGCTCATCGCCAAAAGCGATATGGCATCGTTTGTCGACTCTCTTGTCGCGCCGCTGAGTGTGATCAACGCTTTGATCGTTGCCATCGGTATGAAAAAGCAGAAAGAGATCGCCGACACGTTTAACAATCTTGAGCATATCTGGGAAGAGTACCAGGTTTATGAGAAAACAGACAATGAATAGTGCGCGGCGCTTTTTCGCGTCCGCCGCCTGATGCCGGAGGAACATTTGGAAAATCAAGTAATCGTAGTCGGGGCCGGCGCTGCAGGTCTTATGGCTGCAGGAACAGCCGCGCGTCGCGGCCGGCGCGTGCTCCTGCTCGAGCGCAACGCCGCTGTGGGCAGAAAGCTGAATATCACCGGCAAGGGGCGCTGTAATGTCACAAACGATACGGATGTCGAGGGGCTTCTGCGCAATGTTCCGGGGAATGCGCGTTTCCTGTTCAGCGCTTTCAGTGCGTTTGACGCGCGCTCTGCGATGTCCTTTTTTGAAGCGCTCGGTG
>CAKTWY010000301.1 GCA_934630445.1 uncultured Eubacteriales bacterium | reverse complement strand
GCGTGGAGACGCTCGACTGCGTCGTCGGTACGCATCCGCACGAGGACCATATCGGCGGGCTGGACGCTGTGATCCGTGCGTTCGATGTCGAGCAGGTGCTCATGCCGCGCGTGCAGGCCGATACGCGCACGTTTGAAGACGTGCTTGACGCCGTTGCCGAAAAGGGGCTGAAGATCACCGCCGCCGAAGCCGGGCAGACGTATGCCCTCGGCCCGGCGCGCTTTACCGTCCTCTCGCCGGCAGAGGAAAAAACGTATGAAAACACCAACGACAACTCCGTCGTGCTGCGCCTGGAGGGCGGCGGTAGTACCTTCCTCTTTACCGGCGACGCGGAAAAGCCTGTTGAGGAGGCGCTCCTTGCCCAAGGCGTGCCCCTCGCGGCGGACGTTCTGAAAGTCGGCCATCACGGCAGCTCCACCTCTTCGTCGGAGGCGTTCCTGGCCGCCGTGCACCCGGAATACGCGGTCATTCAGCTCGGCGCGGGCAATGATTACGGCCACCCGCATCAGGAGACGCTCGCCGCGCTCGGCAGCGTCGGCGCCAAAGTCTGGCGCAATGACGAATCCGGCACGATCATTCTGCGCGCGGCCGACGGCGCCATCACGATTGAAAGCGAAAGGTGAGCGGCATGGAGCAGTATATTGTCGACCGCATCGAGGGCGGATACGCCGTCCTCACCGCGGAAAGCGGAGAGAGCAAGTCCTTTCCGCTGCCGCAGCTGCCCGATGATGTGCGCGAGGGGATGACCCTTCTGCGCGGGCCGGACGGCGCGTTTGTGCCCGACGCGGCGGATACGCGCGCCCGGCATGAACGCATCCGGGCAAAATTTGATTCCATGTTTGAAGATTGAACATCAAAAGTCCGTTTTATCGGACTTTCAATGCCGTATACTGAAGCCACAGGGAGCTCCGCTCCCGCAAGAGGCTGAGAGGAGGCACGGCAGATGATTGAACTGTTTGATTTTTCAAAATGCGCGCAGATGGAGGCGCAGGAGTATGACGCGCTCGTGCAGCGTCTTTTCGGGCAGGCGCGTATGCTCGGGTTTTCGCGCCCGGTGGAGGGCGCGCCGTACGACGACGGCGGGGAGCGGGACGTCTTCGCCGCGCCGGCGCTCAAAGCAGTGATGTAAAAATGGCCGCCTCGAGAGCGGCTTTGCCGCGCGGGCGAACCGGTGAGGCGGTTTGCCCGGCAGACAGGATGAATGGGAGGAAGCCAGTATGGCCAGGATGTATGATGCCGCAGCGGAGGAAAAGATCATCGACCTTTGCGCGTACAGGAGTGTGCGCGCCCTGACGCGCGCCGCGGGCGGGGAGGAAATGGCGCTGCCGCACGCGCGCCTTGCCGCGCGCGGCGGAGCGTGTGATGACGCGGAGGAGGCATGCGCCGGCTGGGATACCGAGCGCCTTGGGCGGATGTGCTTCCGGGTGGCGGCGGCATGTATCGCGGCGGCGGCCCTCGCGCTGGCGCGCACGCCCGGCGCAGTTGTGCTGGCTTTCCTTTTTGCAGCGGCTGCAGGCCTTTGGGAGCATGGCAAGGCCGCGCCC
>CAKTWY010000300.1 GCA_934630445.1 uncultured Eubacteriales bacterium | reverse complement strand
GGGCCAAGACATCCGGCCGATAAAAAGCCGAGATGCTTCAGACGTGTGTGCAGTTCCACCGCTGCGCGCTTCAGATCCTCGGGGATCGCGTTTTTCTCCAGACAGCACAGCACGCACAGACGGCTGTCAAACATCCTGCAGCATTCAGCCGCGCCGAAGGGCGAGAGCAGCTCCTCGGCCATGCCCGACAGCGCAAAGAACGCCGCGCCCGACGTGCCGACAGGCTCGGGGATGCCGGCCTGGCCTTCCATCTCGAAGACAATGACCGCGAAATAGCGGTACTTCTCCCCCGGCGCCATATCGCTCCATTCATCCGGCAGGACAAGGCGGCTTTTCTCCCCTTCAAGGGCCAGGCGCAGATAGGCGTTTTTCAGGAAGGATTGGATCTGTGAAAAGCCCGCCTGGGCGCTGAGCATCTCTTCCACGGCGCAGGCGTATGCGTCGTCCAGATACCGCACCTCCTGCACGCGTCCGTCTTCCAGGTGCGGGTCGCGCTTTGAAAGGACGCGCACACGCTCGAGCAGCGCCTCGATCGGCCCGTAGATCCGGTTGGAGAGGAGCACCGCGAGCAGCGCCGCACCCGCCAGCAGCGTGAGCGAAAGCCCGAGCGCCCAGAGAAGAAGCGCATGATTGTCCTTTACGATCTCGTTATAAGACTGTATGCTCACATAATACCAGCGGGGGTTTTCCGTGCGCACCCAGGTGACAAAGCGCCTGCCGTCCGAGCGCGGCGTGATGAACGCCCCGCTCTCGCCGCCGTCTTCGCGGATGCGGCAGATGACAGGGTCCTCCGACAGATTCTCCATAAAGCGCGCCGCCTCGCTGTGCGCGAGAACGACGCCGCGCGCATCGACAACGCAGAAGCTCTGATTGGAAGGGCCGGGAATCGCGCGCACAAGGTCATAGAGGAAATCGCTCTCGATGCGGATGACGATAAAGGACGCGCCGCCCTCTCCGTCCGGACGGATGGGGCGGTAATAGAAGTCGAGCGTGCGCGCGCCGCCCGCGCCCGAGGGCGCGAACTGGTACACGCCGTCCTCGCTGCGCGAGCCCCACCAGGCGGGCGTATCCTCCGGCTTGCCGGCGGAGATGGTATCCGTACCGAAATAGCGGTCGGTCGCGGCGTTGTAGATGCCGATGCTGTGGAAGGAATAGGTACTCAGGAAGGAAAGCAGCATGGAACGGCTGCTGTATTCGCGTACGCGGTCGATCGTCTCATCATAAAGAAGGGAGTAGATGCCCGCGTCGCTGGCGAGCACGCGCCCGGCGCCGAGCAGCTGGCTTTCCATATAATAGGAGACAAACCCCGTCTGGGCGAGGAGCGCCCCGGCATGCTTGCGCGCGTTTTCAAGCGCAGTGTGCGAAAAAGCTGCATAAAGGCTGACGCTGATGATGCCCACGCACAGAGAAATGGCCAGCAGCGTGGAGAGAAAAATCCTTCTGTACAGGGTAAACGAGCGAAGGCGTTTGAACATTTCCTCTTTCTCCTCTCCTCAGTGCCGCGCCAGCGCGCAGCTGTTTTTCCATTATACCATAAAGCGTGAAACGCTTTATGGTCTCCGACGGCACGCCATAAAATTTCAGCGCGTCGCCTCGGAGAGGCGACATGCGCGTGGTATAATA
>CAKTWY010000299.1 GCA_934630445.1 uncultured Eubacteriales bacterium | reverse complement strand
TGGTACCACCGTGCGAGGCGTGAAAAACTGCGCACGCCCACCGTCAGCCCGAAAACGACGCCGCAGTAAATGACGGTGATTGACCCGGAGACCTGATACATGCCTGTATACTTCATAAAAAGAAAAACGAGCGCGGACAACACAGCGACGAACGCCTGCCGGAACACCTCGGAAAAGCCGATATAGGCCCACATGCTGTTGTACGCGCCGGTGATGAAGCCGAACGCAATGACCGAAAAGACCGCAATGGGGATATATACCATCAGGTTCTGCTGATAATGCGCAGGGATCACGCCGTCAAAGCGCAGCCACACCGCCGCAAAAATGGCGAAAGCGCTCATCGCGGCGTCCGCCAGAATATATCCGATTTGATTCAGGCGAAGCTTCAATGCGTTTCCCCTCACATGTGTGGTTTGCGCGCGCCGCCCGGGTGGGGCGCGGCTTGCGATCAACCGTTTACGGCGCGGCGGCAATGCACCGCGGCGCGCGCAACGGTCATAAAAATGGAGCGCATCGCCTCGGAGAGGCGGCATGCGCAGATATAATAATCGCTTTGCGATTATTATATCACAAAAAGCCTGTGCCCGCAGGCACTGAATCCATCATGCAACCGGGGATTCACTTCCCGATTGCATACTTTGAGCCGCCGCAATCGGCGGCAACCTGCTCCCGTATACAAAATGAACGCGAGCGTTCATTTTGAGATTATTATACCCCAATTCCGGTGCAGGGTCAACAAAATGCAGCGCTTTCCTTAAGCTGTACAGAAATACCGCGCGCGCCGCAAAAAAGGCGCATAAAATGAAAAATTCTGTCAAAATCTGTTTTACTGCGGCGCACGGACATGCTATACTGATAATAGAATGAATAAACCCCCATCTGAACAGGAGTATCCGATGCAAAGTTCCAATTTTTTCGCGCTCATGGCGCGTATGAAATACATCTCCCGCTGGGGACTGATGCGAAGCACCACGCAGGAGAATATCCAGGAGCACTCGCTCATGGTGGCGATGCTCGCACACGCGCTCGCAGTGATCCGGCGCGACGTGCTGGGCGGCACGGCCGACCCTGACCGCTGCGCGGTGATCGCGATCTTTCACGACGCGCCGGAAATCCTCACGGGCGATCTGCCGACGCCGGTGAAGTACTTCAACCCCGAGATCAGCGCCTCATACAAGGCGGTGGAAAGATCGGCGGCCGAGCTTCTGCTCTCCATGCTGCCGGAAGCGCTCACGGGCGCTTACACGCCGCTATTCACCGCCGAGGAGACGGACGCGGAAAGCTACGCGCTTGTCAAAGCGGCGGACCGTCTGGCCGCGTATATCAAATGCGTGGAGGAGCTGCGCTCCGGCAACGGCGAGTTCCGCCGTGCGGCGGCGCAGGTGCGCGAAAGTCTGGAGGCGAACATGCTGCCGGAGGTCGACTATTTCATGCGGCATTTTATGGACGGGTTTGAACTGACGCTCGACGAGCTGTACTGACGCGGGAGAGCCGTTAAAACACGGCTTTTACATAGAGGGAAAAGCGGTGGGAGGGGCTGTGCGCCCTCCTGCCAAAACGAGGGGGCAATTGGGCAGGCCCCGGATGGAGATGACGCCATGAAACGATTTGTGCTTGTCGTGTGCATGGTGTGTGTGCTTGCGCCCGTCCTTTTCGGCTGCAATGTACGTCTCGGGCAGATTGTACCTGATCCTGCGCCGGAGATCACGCTCACGGCCTCCGCC
>CAKTWY010000298.1 GCA_934630445.1 uncultured Eubacteriales bacterium | reverse complement strand
CGTCTCGCCCTGCGGGCAACCGCCGCGCATGCGATAAAAAATAGCCTGCGGCTATTTTTTATATCCTCTTTTCATCTGTTTACAATCTATCGTTTTGTCTGCTCCGCAGATATGATTTTACATCCAGGAGGCCATTATGAACATCACCTGTACTGAAGCCGGAAATGCACTTGTCATCCACTACACCGGCGACATCGACCATCACAGCGCCGCCGCGCTCAGCGCAAGGCTCGAAGAGATCGTCGAGGACGCATGCCCCGAAAAACTTCTCTTCGATCTCGCCGGGCTCGCTTTTATGGACAGCTCTGCTCTCGCGGTGCTCATGCGCCTGAAACGTCTGATGGATGAATCGGGCGGAAAGCTCGCGCTCGGCAATGTGCCCGCCCAGGCGGAAAAAGTCCTGCGCGCCGCGGGTATGACACGCCTGATCCCCATTTTTGCCCCCAACGCCTGAATACGAAAGGACGACCATCATGAAACACACGCTTGTCAATGAAATGAATCTGCGCTTTTTAAGCCGCTCGGCCAATGAGGGCTTTGCCCGCGCCGCGATCGCGGCCTTTGTTTCTCAGCTGGATCCTACGCTCGAAGAACTCAACGACATCAAGACCGCCGTCAGCGAAGCGGTCACCAACGCCATCGTTCACGCCTACCGCGATACGCTCGGCGAGATACATATCGGCGCAAAGATCTACGACGACGGCCTTGTGAGCCTCACGATCCGCGACCGCGGCTGCGGCATCGAAGATGTCGCCCAGGCGCGGCAGCCCATGTATACCACCGGCGGGAGTGAGCGCTCCGGCATGGGCTTTGTGATTATGGAGAGCTTTATGGACGCATGTTCCGTGCGTTCAACTGTCGGGCGCGGCACAACGGTGCGCCTGCGCAAGCAGATCAACGCGCGTACGGGCGGGAGGAAGGGTCTTGATCGATGAAATTCGCACCAAAGAACTGATTCTCGGCGCACAGGAGGGCAACCGTCAGGCCACGCAGACGCTTATTGAGGAAAACAGCGGCCTGATTTGGAGCATCGTACGCCGTTATTTCGGCCGCGGCTGTGAGACGGACGATCTTTACCAGCTGGCTTGTATCGGCTTCATCAAGGCCGTGCGCGATTTTGATATCCACTACGGCACGCAGTTCTCGACATATGCGGTCTACAAAATCTCCGGAGAGATCCGGCGCTTTCTGCGCGACGACGGTATGATCAAGGTCAGCCGCACCATCCGCGACAAATACACCGTAATCGCGACAGCACGCCGGGCGCTCGCAAACCGTCTCGGGTGCGAGCCAAAACTCTCCGAGCTTGCGGCAGAGACGGGCTTTTCGGCGGAGGAGATCGCCGTGTGCGACTGCGCGCTGCAGCCGGCCGATTCCCTGCAGCGTGAAATATCCGACGACGGTATGACGCTTGAAATGGTGCTCGGCACGGAGGACGCGGAAGAGGGCATCCTCGACCGCCTGTCGCTGCGCGACGCGGTTTCCGAGCTGCCGGAGCGGGAGCGCAACGTGATTCTTCTGCGCTATTTCCGCGGCATGACGCAGGAGAACGCGGCAAGGGTCCTCTCTATCTCACAGGTGCAGGTTTCGCGCATCGAGCGCCGTGCGCTCGAACATCTGCGCGGCGTCCTGACCGGGTAGCGGCAGCGGACAGACCAACTGGCCAGCACATTGCGGCAAAAAAAGCTGCGGCAGAACGAGACTCGTTCTGCCGCAGCTTTTTTCCGCTTCTTTACCC
>CAKTWY010000297.1 GCA_934630445.1 uncultured Eubacteriales bacterium | reverse complement strand
GCGCGGCGCTTTGAGCGCAAGGGCACGCTGAACGGCGCGGATATTTTCGATGATTACGCGCATCACCCGACCGAAATGCGCGCGACGCTCACCACCGCACGCGAGCTTGGCTACGAGCGCGTGATCTGCGTCTTCCAGCCGCACACCTATTCGCGCACAAAGGCACTTTTCCCGGCCTTTGTCGAAGCACTAAGGCTGTGCGACATCGCCGTGCTCGCCGATATTTACGCCGCGCGCGAGCAGAATACGTTCGGCATCTCTTCCAGAGATATCGCCGACGCGCTGCCCGGCGCGCGTTATTTCCCGTCTTTTGAGGCAATCGAGGCGTATCTGCGCGATACGCTGCGGCCCGGCGACCTTGTCCTTACCATGGGCGCGGGCGACGTATACAAAATCGGCGAGATGCTCGCAGTGCCGCAGCGGGCGTAAATCCTTCTGCAGACTGATGCTGAGGCGTAATAAACCTTCAAAACAACAAAAGATCCCCGGAGCTGTTCATACGCTCGATCAGCCCCGGGGATTTTTCACAAATTTTACACAGCGCGCATACGCGCTTGACAATCGCGCGTTATACTGAAAGCGCTCTGAAGAACACATGGCTCACATGTGAATGTTACTCCTTAAGAGCATCTTCTTTTCCTCCCCTGCGCCGCCGGCGCAGGGATTCTTCTTTTTAAACCGTCTTTTATCGCACGGCTGCACCCTTGGCGGCCTGTACGACCTTATAAACGGCCTCCATCGCCTCCAAGCGCGTCACGCGCGCATCGTCAGCAAAGGACGTATGCTCCAGCGTCACGCCCATCCGCGTGCACAATTCAAGAAGGTCCTTCTTCGACACAGTGTTTTTCTTTCCCTTGGCAAGGCGCATATACGGATGATGCTCCAGCGCCTGGCGGTATGTCTCGTTCCTGCGGCGGCTGCCGTAATCCCTGCGGAACAGTTCCGGCGGCGCGGTCATTACGGCAAGCTCCTCCTGTGTGACGGCTCTGTCAGGCTGGAAGGTGTTGTTCCGGTAGCCGATGCAGTAACCGTCCTGAGCAAGCGCCTGCACGTATGAAAAATTCCGGCTCTGCGGCGGCAGATCTTCAAACATACTGCGTTGCAACAGCTCGCCCACCGACACCACCTGATAACCGTACTCGCGCAGAAGCGCAAGCTGCGGCCCAAGCGCGTCTGCAATGGGCGTCTGCCTGGACATATTGTAGCCGTCTTTTTGGAAAATGATCTTACCATTAAGCGCATCCGGATCCGCTTCAAGGGCGCGGCGCAGGGGGGCAATCATCGCGTCGACATCCTTTTGATAATCCCCCGAACCCGCGATCCATCCGCCGCCGTCAAAACTGGAGGCCATATAGGTATAGCCCATGCGCTTGTACGCATCGTACGAGGTGTATCCGTCCGGGATCCTGTCGATATAATGCGGCGGACGCGAGAGACGTATCTCATATCCGTACTTGCTGCGCAGCAGCTCATGCAGGGCGGAAAGGTCCTCCACCACCTCGGTGATGGTGTGAAACGAAGTTCTGCTGCGATAGACCAGCCGCATCGGCCCGAAGATGATATGCCGGTAGCCGTGGTTGGATATCTCGTGCCCCTCATCGATCATACGCGCGATGAGACGCTCACAGGCAACCGCGCCGCCCTGCTCATCGCGGCGGATATCGGGGTAGTGGTCGTACTTCATGCCGCCCCAGGTGAAGGAATGAAACTTCCCCGCCTCGTCGGGATAGTTCTGCGC
>CAKTWY010000296.1 GCA_934630445.1 uncultured Eubacteriales bacterium | reverse complement strand
GGGGCGAATTCGTACTGGACCTGCAGGCGCAGGCCCCCATCAGCACGCGCGCCCTTGAAAGCGCGCGCATGCGCGCGGAGGTGCTTGTGCGCTGGGAGCGGAACGGGCGCATCTATGCCGTGCCGGGCGAGTTCATCGACCTGTTTGAGCGCACGGGGTCGATCATCGCGCTGGACCGCTATATGTTCGAGGCGTCATGCCGCCTCATCCGCGACCTGAAAGCGCGCGGCCGAGCGCCGGTGTGCCTGGCCGTGAACGTATCGCGGCTGACGCTCCTGCGCCCGGGCTTCGTGGCGTTTTACCGGTCGATCAAGGAAAAGTATGGCATTGCCGACGGCGAGGTGGAGCTGGAATTCACAGAGAACATCGCCGTGGAGGACTTCAATGCGTTTGAGGACGTTCTGCGCGAGCTGAAGGGCGCGGGCTTCATCTGCTCGATGGACGATTTCGGCACAGGGCAGTCATCCCTGAACGCGCTGCAGAGCCTGCCGCTGGATATCCTGAAGCTGGACCGCCGCTTCTTTTCCGGCGGCGGTACGCAGGGCAGGCGGCAGACCGTCATCACAAACGTGCTGCGCATGGCGCGCGAGCTGGACATGTACACCGTCGCCGAGGGTGTGGAAAGCCAGTCCCAGGCCGAGGCGCTGCAGACGCTCGGATTTGATTATATCCAGGGCTATGTTTTTTCGCGCCCGATCCCGGCGCCGGAATATGAGGCGGAATTTCTCACGCGGGAGAACTGACGTTTTGTGCGGCATGTGTTTGCCGCGCGTTTTTGGGGAAAGATAGAAGCGGCTTTTCCGGGCGAGCGCCGGGGGAGCGTTTCAATGAAAAGCAAAGGAGCATGGGAGCATCATGCGGTATGAGGGAAGGATTTTCCGCCCGCCGAGCGAGGCATACAGTCTCATCGTGCAGTCGAGCGTCGGCTGCAGCCACAACCGCTGCGCGTTCTGCAGCATGTATAAGGAAAAGACATTCCACCTGCGGCCGCTCGGACAGGTGCTGGAGGACCTTGAGCTGGCGCGCGCGCAGTATGCGCATGTGGAAAAAATATTTATCGCCGACGGCGACGCGCTCGTGCGCGCCTTTTCCGACTGGGAGCAGATTCTGGCGAAGATCGCGACGCTTTTTCCGGAGTGCCGGAGCGTGACGAGCTACGCCTCGCCAAAAAGCGTGGCGACAAAGACGGACGCGCAGCTTCGCGCGCTGGGCGCGCAGGGCCTTGCGATGGTGTACGTCGGGCTTGAAAGCGGCTGCGACGCGGTGCTCGCGCGCATGGACAAGGGCGAAAACGCGCGCGGCATCATAGACGCCTGCCTGCGCCTGAAGGCGGCGGGCATCCGCCTGTCGGTGACGGCCATCTCAGGCCTGGGCGGACGCGCGCTGATGCGCGAGCACGCCCAGGAGACGGCCCGCGCCCTGTCGGAGATCAGGCCCGATTACATCGGGCTGCTCACGCTGATGGTCGAGGAGGGCACGCCCCTGATGCAGTGGTGCAGGGAAGGGCGCTTTGAAGTGCTCAGCGCGCGCGAGGTGATGGAGGAGGAGCTGATGCTCCTCGAGCGCATCGACGCGGAGGGCGCCGTTTTCCGCGCCAACCACGCCTCGAACTATCTGCCGCTGCGCGGAACGCTCAACCGCGACCGGGCGGCGCTCACCGCGCTGCTGCGCGACGCGCTCGGCGATCGCGTCGCCCTTCGCCCGGAGGCGTGGCGCGGCCTGTAGCCGGGCGCTTATCGGG
>CAKTWY010000295.1 GCA_934630445.1 uncultured Eubacteriales bacterium | reverse complement strand
GCGATATTCCGCTTGCAACAATGCCGTTTGTGCCAAACAAAAGCAGCGAGAATCTGTATTTGCAGTAAGCCCTTTTCATGTGTCCGTTCTCCCGCAGAAAAGTGTTCCCGCGCCGGCGCCGTTGATGATCTCGTAAAGCTTTTCCGGATTTTTGCCGTTTGTAATAATGGTATCGATCCCTTGGGCAGCGGCAAGGGCCGCCGCGCGCAGCTTGGTCTTCATGCCGCCCGTTCCGCGGCGCGAGCCGGCGCCGCCCGCCAGCGCATACACGCTCTCGTCAATGTGCTCGATGCGCCGGACAAGCCTGGCCTCCGGATGCAGACGCGGGTCGCGGTCATAGAGCCCGTCGATATCGGAAAAAATGATGAGCTTCTGCGCACGGCATAAAACCGCAACAACCGCCGAAAGCATATCGTTATCGCCAAACAGGCGCTCCTCCGATTCGATTTCCGTGTAGCTGACAGAGTCATTTTCATTCACGATCGGGATCACGCCCATTTCAAGCAGGGCGCTGAAGGTATTGGTGAGGTTTTCCTTTTTCTCTTCCTGCTCGATATCCTCCGCATTGAGCAGGATCTGCGCCACTGTTTTGTCGTATTCATCGAAAAACTTGTCGTACAGATACATAATGCTGCACTGACCAACCGCTGCCGCCGCCTGCTTCAGACGCATACTCGACGGACGGGTCTTCATCTGCAGTTTATTGGTTCCCACGGCAATCGCGCCGGAGGAAACCAGGATCACCTCATACCCCATGTTCTGCACGTCGGAAAGCACGCATGCAAGTCTGTCAAAAGCACGCAGATTGCTTTTACCGAGTTCGTTCGTCAGTGTGGATGTGCCAACCTTTACCACAATCCGGTTCTGATATAAATTCATAAAATCCCCCGTGTTTACAGAGCAGAGTGTGTTTCCGTCTCATGTCGAATAAACGCCGCTCTGCGCTTGCAATTTTTTCGTTTTCAGTGTACCATGTTTTTATTAATAGCAAAAGCAAATGTTTATCATATATATCATGACAAAACATCATGAAACGGAGATGTTCCGCAGTGGACATGAATATTCAGAAATATTTGGCTTTGCTCAAGACAGTGGAATACGGCAGCTTTACAAAGGCGGCGGAATCGCTCAGCTATTCTCAATCCGGTGTAAGCCGCATGATTGCCGATCTCGAAAAGGAATGGCAGGTCACCCTTCTGGACAGGAGCCGCGCAGGCGTTTGCCTGACATCCGACGGCGTCAAACTACTCCCCCGTGTCAAAAGCATCTGCGAAGAATACGGCAAACTGCAGGCCCAAATCGACGAATTAAACGGTTTGCAATCCGGCCTGATCCGTATCGGCACTTTTTCAAGCGTTGCGACGCATTGGCTGC
This sequence comes from uncultured Eubacteriales bacterium, assembly GCA_934630445.1. Classification (GTDB taxonomy): domain Bacteria; phylum Bacillota; class Clostridia; order Oscillospirales; family Butyricicoccaceae; genus CAKTWY01. The sequence goes on along the minus strand of CAKTWY010000295.1, from coordinate 410 downwards.
CTAAAATCATCAAAGCCTTTCAGAAGGACTATCCGAACATCGACTACGAGCTGCTTTTGGGGGATTACACGGAGATTGAAACATGGGTATCAGATGGGCGTGTGGACTGCGGTTTCCTGCGCTTACCGATCCACTCCGATCTGGAAACATATTTTTTAGAACAGGATCAACTGCTCGCCATCCTCCCGGAAAATCACGCGCTTTCCAGCTGCGACAGACTGCCGGTAACGGCGCTTTGCAGCGAGCCGTTTATTCTCCTTGAAAAGGGCGCCAAAGCTGAAATCTCAGAAATTTTCGAGCGGTGCGGGCTTATACCAAATGTGCGCTTTACCACATGGGACGACTATGCCGTCATGTCAATGGTGGAAAGCGGCTTGGGTGTCAGCATCCTGCCGCAGTTGATCCTGCAG
>CAKTWY010000294.1 GCA_934630445.1 uncultured Eubacteriales bacterium | reverse complement strand
GTCAATCTTGACACCATCATCGGCTGGCGGCGGGGCGAAGAGCAGCACAGCTTCCTCGACGAATACGATCTGAAATAGCAAACCGCGCTTTGTTTGGGGAGAAGAGATATGGAGTATACGGAACTTGGAAAAACCGGCATCCGCGTGTCGCGCCTGTGCTTCGGCGCGCTGACGATGGGCCCGCTGCAGGCGGGCCTTTCGCCGGAAGCGGCGGGAGAGGTCATGGCGTACGCGTTTTCAAAGGGCGTGAACCACGTGGACACGGCCCAGCTCTACGGCTGCTACCCGCATATCCGCGAGGCGCTCAAACGCACGCGGGGCGATATCGTCGTGTCGTCAAAGACGTATGCCTATGAGTATGATGCGGCGATGGAAGCTGTAGAGGAAGCGCGGCGCGCGCTCGGGCGCGACGTGATCGACCTTTTTATGCTGCACGAGCAGGAAAGTGAGCTGACCCTCCGCGGGCACGCGGCCGCGCTCGAAGCGCTTTACGACTGCAAATCGCGCGGGATCATCCGCGCGGTCGGCGCTTCGATGCACCACATCGCGGCAGTGGACGGCGCGGTGAAGCTGGGGCTTGATTTTATCCATCCGATGCTCAACGTCGCAGGGCTCGGCATCGTCGACGGCACGCGTGAGGAAATGGAGCGCGCGGTGGAAAACGCCCACGCGCGCGGGCTCGGCGTCTTTTCCATGAAGGCGCTCGGCGGCGGCAACCTACACCGCAGGGCGGCGGAATGCTTCGACTATATCCTCTCCCGTTCCTATGTCGACAGCGTCGCGGTCGGGATGCAGAGCGCGGACGAGGTCGACGCGAACCTGCGCTATTTTTCCGAACGCCGCTTCACTGCGGAAGACGAGCGGCGCCTGGGGGAAAAGCGCCGCGCGCTGCATATCGACGACTGGTGTGCCGGCTGCGGCCGCTGCGCGGCGCACTGCCCGCAGGGCGCGCTCTCCGTCAAAGACGGGCGCGCGTGCTGCGACCGCTCCAAATGCGTTCTGTGCGGCTACTGCGCGGCTTTCTGCCCGGACTTCGCGATCAAGGTCGTATAAAAAGTTGCTTCCGTTCACGATTTCTTTACATTGCCCGGTTTGACGCGCCTGTATAAAAATGATATACTACTTCTATTAGTAGTGTATTGCAGAAAGGAAGAGGGATTTATGGCTACGACAACGCCCGCCAAGCCGCAAAAAGGCGAGGGCTTATTATTTCGCGGCCGGCCGCTGATGCGGTTTGGCAACATCATTTATTACGGCAGCATGACGGACAAGAATATCATCATGATGCAGATCCTTGAGACGAAAACCGTCAAAGGCCTGGAGGTCGCGTCGCGCGTATCGGTGCAGCTGCAGCTGACGGACCAGAACCTGCGCTCGAAGGACAGGATCGTCAAGACGACCGAAAAGGGCGGTATTTATTCCGCGCTCGACATCGGCGCCATCTGGCTCGAGCGGGCGCTGAGCGCAAAGTAATATCTGCTGCGCCGGTATGGAAGCCGGCGCGCGCGGGAGGGCAAAGCACATGAACAGGACAATCCGGGCGTCCATCCGCCTCGTTTTTCTGCTGGCATGTGTTTTTGCCCTCTCTTTTTGCGCCCGGGCGGCGTTTATGCCGTATTCCGCCCAGGTGATCAGCGAGGCGGGCCTTAACTTCCGCGCACGGCCTTCGGCTGACGGCGAAGTGCTCGACCAGCTCGCGCCGGGGAGCGCGCTGATTGCGACCGGTCCGGCGGAGGACGGCTGGATCCCGGCGGCGTACTGCGGGCGTTTCGGCTATGTGAGCGCGGATTATATCGCCCCGTGTGAAAGCGCCGCGACGGACGGATTTACCGCGCTCGTGAGC
>CAKTWY010000293.1 GCA_934630445.1 uncultured Eubacteriales bacterium | reverse complement strand
GTCGAGCTTTTTCAGCAGCGCGGCACGGCGCGCCGCGCTGTCCGCTTTTCCGCTCAGACCCGCTTCATAAAAATCCGCTTTTGTAATTTTTCTGGTTGCAGAATCTGTAATGTCTATATCCTTTACACCCGCTCTGCGCACTGCTTCCAGGATGATATGATCAGGAATTCCCTCAACGCCGAGCTTCCCCTCCTTCGACGGGGAGCGCTTTCGCCGCTCCTTGCCGTAGAGATCCGGGATATAGGCATGCAGCACCCGCCCCTCTCCAATCGCGCCGCGCAGATAGCTGCGGATCTGAAAGCCGGCGCCGTCGCTGTCCGTCAGGATCAGCAGGCCGCGCTCGCGCGCCATCCTGCGGAGAAGGCGCGTTTTCTCCGCGTCATTGAAGATCGCAAAGCCGCCTGTCTCGACGATCACCGCGTCGAACAGCTGATGGAGCTTGTTTTTATCATACCGGCCTTCAACCACGATCACTTCGTTAATGCGGATCATCTTTTCGCCCCTCTCGCCGCCGCAATACGCAGAAGGAGCAGCTCCAGCACGCGTTTTCCGCTGTCCTGCGATGTTTTCAGCGCAAAATCGGCGTCTGAACAAAGCTTGACCGCCTCCCTGAGCCATGCAAGGCCTGCATTCCCCGCCGCGCGAAGCATCAGCTCCGCCGGATACGTCGAACGCATGCCCCACAGACCGGTCAGATAGCTCGGGCCCTTGCGCGCGTCAAGCGCCAGCTTCGCCGAATACAGGCGTTCAAAATGGCGCGTGATGACGGCCAGGATGACAATTGGCTCGTTATTCATGGCAATCAGATCGGAAAGCTTTGTCATTGCAGCCTCAAACCGGCCCTTTGACAGCTCGTCCGTCAGCTCAAAGATCTCCGTTTCCAGCACACGCGAGGCGACGGCGTCGATCTCGCCGCGGTGAACAACCGGTCCTTTGCAGTACGCCGCGATCTTATCGACCTCCGAAGCCAGCCCCGACATCAGCGAGCCGCACAGAAAGATCAGATAATCACAGTCCTTGATATCAATCTCCTTGCCAAGGGCCTTAAAACGGCGCTTGATCCAGGTGGCGAGCTCGCGCCCGTCGGCGCGGGCAAACTCGACCATCTGACCGTTTTTATCCGCAAGCTGATACAGTTTTGTCCGCTTATCCGGTTTAAATGGCAGACCCTCGTAGACGAAGATCAGGCAGATATAGTCGGGCAAGCCTGAAAAAATCTGTTCCGCCGCCTCCTTCAGCTCCGCAGAGGCTTTGAAAATATCCACGTCGCTCACCACGACGACCTTGCGCTCGCTCATGGCGGGATAGCTCTCCACCGCATCGAGGAGCGCGGAGGCTGAAATCGAGCGCGCGTCGAATTCGATCAGGTTAAAATCGCCGAAGCCCTCGCCCGCCATCGCACGCAGGCGATCCAGATAATGGCGTTTTAAATAGTCCTCTTCCCCATAAAAAAAGTAGAGCGGCTCAGGCGTTCCTGCGTCGATATCCTTTTTCAGCTTCGCATAGGCTGCTTTGTCATTTTTCGTTTTTGCCACAACGTTACCTCACTGTGATCAAAATATCGCCGCTCTGTGCAAGCGACACGGCACGACCCCCGTTGATGCCGCGCGTGGGCACCTCCCGGCCGTAGGAGTTGTCGCGCACGATAACATACAAAGGGCGCGCTGCGGATACGGCGCCCGCAAGCGCCTCTTTCGCCTGAGCGAACGTATCGTCAATCAGCATTATATCACAAGCCAGCCGCTCTTCGCAAATCGTCTGCTGCTGGATGCCGGCCTTGCCGGCAGTGGCGAAGAGAAATGCAACATTCTCTGTATACAGCCGTGCGAGCATGCTGCCGCCCGGCTGGGCATAAC
>CAKTWY010000292.1 GCA_934630445.1 uncultured Eubacteriales bacterium | reverse complement strand
TCTCTGCCCCCGGCAGCGGTCGCAGTTTTGCCCCTGCGCTTTTACCTCCCCTGCGCGGCTGCTCGGCGCTGGATTTTCCCCTTCTCCACGCGCAGCAGCCGCGCGGACACCGCGCCAAGGCGCTCCTCCTCGCAGCAGGTAATGATGACCTGCCCCTCGCCGATATGGCTGACGATAAAATCGCGCCGGTACTGATCGAGCTCCGACAAAACGTCGTCGAGCAGCAGCACCGGGTACTCCCCCGTGTCCTCGTAAAACAGCCGCCGCTCCGCCAGCTTGAGTGAGAGCGCCGCCGAGCGCGCCTGCCCCTGCGAGGCGAAGCTGCGCGCGTCGCGCCCGCCGATGGCGACGGCGATATCATCCTTGTGCGGTCCGGTCAGGCAGCTTCTGGAAGCGATCTCCGCCGCGCGGTGGCGCTCGTAATGCGCGCGCAGCGCCTGTTCGGCATCCCCCTCGCCGCGCGTTCCCTGCGAGAGGTAGGAAAAGGCGATCTCCTCCCTGCCTCCGCACAGATCCGCATAGATCTCCCGCGCCGCCGGCGCAAGAAGGTCCATAAACCTGCGCCGCGTGGAGACGATCAGCGCGCCCACGCGCAGCATTTCAAATGAAAAATCATCCAGCGCGGAGAGCAGCGAGGGCTTCTCCTCCGCGTCCTTCAGGATGCGGGATTTGCTCAGATACAGCTTCTGATACCGCGAAAGGGCCGCCGCGTAGCTCGGCCGCAGCTGAGAAAGCGCGCGGTCGAGGAACCGCCGCCGCTCCGCCGCGCCCGCCCGGATGATGGAAAGGTCCTCCGGACAGAACAGCACCGCCTGAAACAGCCCGCCCAGGTCGGCCGCCCGGCGCATTTTGACGCCGTTTTTCGTGATCGTCGTGCGCGCGCCCGCGCGGATGTCGATCCGGAAGGGCCGCCCGTGTGAAAACACGTCGCCCGATACAAAAAGCTCCTCCTCGCCGAAGCGGATCAGCTCGCGCCGCTCGCGCGTGCGGAAGCCCCGCGCCCCGGTGAGGAAAAAGACCGCCTCGATGAGGTTCGTCTTGCCCTGCGCGTTCATCCCGCAGAGGATGTTCGTGCCGGGAGAAAATTCGACGCGCCCGGGCGCGAGATTGCGGAAGCTGCGCGTCTCAATGGCGTCGATCCTCATGCGACGGTGACACGGATGTCTCCGGCCGTCACAACGTCGCCGGGGCGGATCTTTTTGCCGCGCATGGCGCATGCCTCGCCGTTGACGAGCACGCCGCCGGAGACGATCAGCTCCTTTGCCTCGCCGCCCGAGGAGCACACCGATGCGAACTTGAGCAGCTGGTCGAGCCGGATGAATTCAGTTTTGATCGCGATGTGTTCTTCTTTCAAGAAAATCACCTGATTTCGTAATATAAACGGGCGAATAACGGGTGTATTTTAGCTTTCAATGCTTTCTGTCGTCCGGCCGCCCCTGCCCTGTCATCCTGAGCGGAGCGAAGGATCCCGGCTGTAGAACGGTGGGCTGCGTTTGTATACGCAAGAATCTCAGCCGTCATTCGGAGCATGTCCTCCTACATCCGGGATTCTTCAGCGCTGCGCGCTTCAGAATGACAGAGAAAGGTGTCATCCTGAGCGTCAGCGATACCCCTCCGGGGCACGCGAGGATCCCGTCTGTCAGCCCGCCGCGCTCCGCTGATTCACGGCGCTGGCCCGTCACGCCTCGCACGAGTGTGCGGCCGGGTCGGTATTCCCTCCGTCTCGCTATGCCGGTACGAGCGCTGCGCGCTCTTCCCGCCACAGCTCGCTGCGGGAGATACCTCCCTGCACACACGGCTCGGACGCTGTATGCAGTCACGCCTCCCGACGCGCCGCGGGCGGGTCGACAATTTCTCCACC
>CAKTWY010000291.1 GCA_934630445.1 uncultured Eubacteriales bacterium | reverse complement strand
TTGGCCCGACCTGAATTTTTTAGACTGGGTGGGTGGGAACGATATTTCACTCCGGTCAAGCCCGGAGGTGAAAACAGCTGTCCGGCCGCTGCGCGGCGGCTTATTCGGCGAAAACGCGCACGTTCTCCATGCCTTCATGCCAGATGCGCACGCCGATCTTTTTCAGCTCCTCCAGGTCGCCTTTGAGCTTTGCAAACTGGTTGAACGGCGGGTTTGAGGCATGGATGTTCGTATCGTAGTAGATGCAGACGGCCTGCTCGAAATTGCTGTTGAACGCCAGGTCCGTAAATTCGGGATCGACGATATGCTCGGGCTCGAGCCCCATCGGCATGCGGAAAAAGCATTCCGTGCCGGAGAAGCGCGCCTGCAGCGCGCCCGACTCGTAGGGGAGCATTTTGACAAACTGCGCGCACGTTTTCGGCGCGTCCTTTTCGTTCAGGACGACTTCAAAGCGCCCGCCCTTTTCAAACTCCAGAAAAATTTTGGACATGGTTTTGTCTCCTTTGCATTTGATCGGCCGCATCAATAGCGGTAGAGCTCGATCGCCCTGGCCGGGCAGTAGGACTGGCACAGGCCGCAGCCGTCGCATTTTTCAGAGATAACGGCCTTTTTATCCTTTAAGGAAAGGGCGTCGAACATGCACAGGCTGACGCACTGGCCGCACCCGACGCACTTGTCGGCATTGACGCGCGCGCGCACCGGCGGCGCATACTCGAGGGGTTTGATATTCTTCAGCGCCGCGCCGCGGAAGTCGTCGATGGATTTGTAGCCCTTTTCCTTCATATAGCGCTCGATACCGGCGTTCAGCTCGCCGATGACGCCGTAGCCCTGGGCGTAGATGGCCGCGCAGATCTGCACCGTCGAAGCGCCGAGGAGGATGTACTTGATCGCGTCGTCGGCGCACTGGATGCCCGTGACGCCGGAGAGGGGGATATGTGTCGTCTTGGCAAGGCCGGAGATATACGCCAGGCTCACAGCCCGCAGCCACGAGCCGCCCATGCCGTGGTACGTCTCCATGGTCGGGCGCTGGGAGTCGATGTCGATCTCGATCGAGCGGAAGCCGAAGGTGCCCAGCGCCGTGATGCCGTCCGCGCCCATCATCTCGATCTTCGGGCCGTACTCCTCGGGGGAGTCGTTGATGGCCATCATCTTACACTGCACGGGGAGCTTCGTTCCGCTCTTGGCGGCGGCGACGTACAGCGGGTCGGTGTAGTGGTGCTCGGGATACGCGTGCATGTTCAGCTCGATCGCGTCCGCGCCCGCCTCGGTCATGAGGCGCGCCAGTTCGCGCCATGTTTCATAATCCTTCGGGTCGCCGCAGATGGAGACGACGATGGGCACGGTGACGCGCCCGCCGCGGCGAATCGTGTCGAGCATGCGCGCCATCTCGTCCGGCGTGGGATACGGCTCGCCGAGGCGGAAGAGGGAGAACATGCCGTTTTTCTTATAAAGGGCGGGGTTGAAGCCGTTCGAGCTGTTGCACAGCTGGAAGCGGGGGCGTGCCCAGCCGCCCGCCGGACGGCCGTTTTTGTCCGGGAAGATGACCGACTTGGTGACAATGGCGCCTGCGCCCGCCTCGGCCGCGCGCGTGATGGTCTCCACGGTGATGGAGGGTGTTGCGGAGGCGACGATGACGGGGTTTTTCAGCTGAAGTCCTGCGTAGTTGTATCCGCTCATAGTAGAAACACTCCCAAGTATATAATATAATATCGATTGGTACAATGATTAGAATAACTAAATTAAGAAGGGAAAATCCGTGCAATATGGGGAATGGCATCCGGCGGCGCCTGTCAGTCTGGAAAGAATATGCATGAAGCGCGGCGTCCTGCGGGCGGGGTCCTCGCGTGCCCCGGAGGGGTAAAACTGTGACT
>CAKTWY010000290.1 GCA_934630445.1 uncultured Eubacteriales bacterium | reverse complement strand
CTGCACAGGCGTGTTGGAATCGGGTAAATACGCCTTCATCAGATTGATACGCGTCAGGAACTCATTGGCCGAATAAACGCCGTTGAGATTCTCACCGGGGATATTCATAAAGCTCGGCAGGCCTGCGCCCGAGCCGACAAAAACCGCTTCGTATCCTTCCTCGCCGAGCAGCTCGTCGATTGCCTCGGTACGCCCCACCACAAAGTTCGGTACAAATTTAACACCGAGCTTTTCAAGGGAATCGATCTCTTTCTGCACGATTTTTTTCGGCAGCCTGAATTCGGGGATGCCGTATACCAGCACGCCGCCACAGGTATGAAACGCCTCGAACACCGTGACTTCGTACCCCTTACGCGCGAGGTCGCCCGCGCAGGTAAGGCCGGAAGGACCAGCGCCGACAATTGCGACCTTGTGTCCGTTTGTTACAGGCCGCTCGACCTTCTCCTCGACGTTTGCCATGTTCCAATCGGCGGCAAAACGCTCCAGGCGGCCGATCGCTACCGGCTCGCCTTTGATACCGCGCACGCAGTGGCTCTCGCACTGCGACTCCTGCGGGCAGACGCGGCCGCACACGGCAGGCAGCGCGTTCGTACTCTTGATAATCTTCGCCGCTTCTTCAAATTCACCCTTCTGGATGGCGGCAATAAAGTTGGGGATTCTTACGTTGACGGGACAGCCCTTCACGCAGGGCATATTTTTGCAGCCGAGGCAGCGCTGTGCCTCTTCAACAGCCTGTTCCGGCGTATAGCCAAGCGCGACCTCTTCAAAATTCTTGTTGCGTACGTTGGGGTCCTGTTCAGGCATCACTACTTTTTTCGGCGCCATATTAGCCATTGTTCTTCGCTGCCTCCTCTAAACGACACGTGTGTTTTTTCACGGCATTCTGCTCAAAGTCCTTATACATCGCTCCGCGGCGCATCGCTTCGTCAAAATCGACCTCATGTCCGTCAAAATCCGGTCCGTCGACGCAGGCAAACTTCACCTTGCCGCCGACCGTAACACGGCAGCCGCCGCACATGCCGGTGCCGTCAACCATGATGGGATTCATGCTGACGATGGTTTTGATGCCGTATTTTTTGGTAAGGAGCGAAACGAATTTCATCATGACAAGCGGACCGATCGCGATGACGACGTCATATTTCTCCCCCGCCTCAATCAGCGCCTCAAGCTCGTTGGTCACCAGGCCTTTCTTGCCGTTTGAGCCGTCGTCGGTGCAGATAATCAGCTTGTCCGCAACCTTTGCAAACTCATCTTCCAGCATGATCAGATCCTTCGTGCGGAAACCGGCAATCACATCGACTTTCGTGCCGAGCTCGTGAAGCATCTTTGCCTGGGGATACGCAATTGCACAGCCCAGGCCGCCGCCGATGACACATGCATGCTTGTATCCTTCCAGTTCAGAGGCATTGCCCAGAGGGCCGACAAAATCGTGGATATAATCGCCCGCCTCGAGAAGGCCCAGTTCTTTTGTGGTCTTCCCCACTTCCTGGAAGATGATGGTGATGGTTCCCTTTTCCCTGTCGTAATCTGCGATCGTCAGTGGGATGCGCTCGCCCTCGCTGTCGACACGCAGGATAATAAACTGCCCCGGCAGCGCCTTTTTGGCAATGCTCGGCGCCTCCACTGTCATAAATGTCGACTGCGGGTTGATCTTTTTCTTATAAACGACCTTAAACATTCAGCGACCTCCTAAAATTGATCTTCATCATAACCTGTGATCCTTATATAACAGCCATGCACCGTCCGCAACAGTCATGACAGCATAGCTGCCGCCAAAGGCCGGCACGCCGCACGCATGGAAAACCGCGCCTGCAGGCGCGGCCCTTTGCTGAGACGACATGCGCATGGTATAATATCCGCTCTGCAGTTATTATACCAT
>CAKTWY010000289.1 GCA_934630445.1 uncultured Eubacteriales bacterium | reverse complement strand
GCTAAAATCATTGTGAACTAAAGAGGCCGCATAGTTAAACAGTTCCTGATTCTGACCGATATGCTCGTATATCGTCTGGATATTTTTCTGGAGTGGTGCATTCAAGAGTTTTCGGTTTTCGAGCACTTCAAGCAGCTGTTCTTGGTCTTCCAAATATCTTTTGCGTTTATCTTCGAAGATTTCACAGAACGGTTTCTCTGAAAGCGGCACCGATATACCATGCAATCTCCGCAAAAATATCGCCATATCTGAAGCAAGCGCTTCTTTTTCCTTTTCTGAAAGCAAAGCATATTCTTGAAAGCCAAAGTTTTCTCCGGGGATAAACGACATAACATTAAATTCGCTGCATTGAAAAATCACTTCCGGAATCAAGGCAGGTAAATCATACTGTTTGAGAAAGGAGTATACTGCAAATTCTCTTTGCTGTGTCACGCGCACAGATGGCCGTTTGGGGATTTTGATGACAAACAGCCCATTGCAAAGCAGCACTTCGCTGTCATCCCCCGCATCCAAGCGGCGGAGTTCTCTCACCGGACTTCCGATCCGTTCCATGGCATTCTCAATATCCGTTATTGGAATTTGCGGACTACTAAATTCACACATCGTCATTCTCCTTCCACGCTACTTTGGGACGAATTCCGACTATTCAAAATAAACGCCTTCGGCGTCATGCCGGTGCAGCGCTTGAAGCGGCTGCAGAAGGAGGAGGCGTCCGAAAAGCCGCAGGACAGCGCGGTTTCCCCCACGGTGTACGCGCCGCTCAGGAGCATCTTTTTGGCGGCGTTGATGCGCACCTGCATCAGGTACTGCTTCGGCGACATGCTCTCCGAGGCGAAGAAGATGCGGTAAAGGTATGTGCGGTCGATGCCGATATACCGGGCGAGGTCGCTGACCTGAATCGGGTAGCCGTAATTGCTCTTGATGTAGCCGATCGCCTTGTTCACATACTCGTGCTCGCGCGTATAGGCGCCGCCGTGCGCCGATTTTTCCAGCACGGACATCGCGCCGTAAAAGCAGCTCATCACCTTGAACAGGCTGCCGCCGCTGAACTCCTCGATCATCTCACGCAGATAGCGCGCGAACTCCTCGCCGTTTTCGACCGCGACGACGTACCGGTTCACAAGGCCGGTGCGCCGCAGGATCTCGAGCACGTCGAAGCCGTCGAACGCCACCCACATGTATTCCCACGGGTCTTTGCGGTCCGCGGTGTACAGCGTGCGCTCCCCGGGGCGGATCAGAAAGCAGGAGCCCGCGTGCAGCGTATACGTCTCCCCGCCGACCACATACGTGCCGCAGCCGGAAATCACATAGTGCAGCAGATACTGGTTGCGCACGGCCGGCCCCCAGAAATGCCCGCTTTCGCATTTCTCATAGCCGCAGTAATAGACGGTCACGGAGCCGCCGTTGTTCAGATTTTCAGCGCGGTGCTTGATGGCGTTCATGTTCTTCCCCTCCTGCGTTTTCTACAGTATACCATACTTCCGGCAAAAATACAACAAAACAACAATTTTCCGAAACAAAAGCTATTGAGAACGCGCGCGTTCCCCCACTATAATAAAGCTACAAAAAGATTTTACGAATCACGATCTTTTTGGGGAAAGGATGGAATCGCTATGCCAAAAATCACCTTTATGGGCGCCGGCAGTACGGTCTTTGCGCGCAATGTGCTCGGCGACTGCATGTGCACGCCCGCGCTCTGCGAAAGCGAAATCGCGCTTTACGACATCGACGCGGAACGCCTTGAGGAATCCTACATCATCCTCAGCGCCATCAACCACAACACAAACCAGGACCGGGCCACGCTCAAAACCTACTGCGGCGTTGAAAACCGCAGGGAGGCGCTGCGCGGCGCAGACTTTGTCGTCAACGCGATCCAGGTCGGCTTCTACGAGCCCTGCACCGT
>CAKTWY010000288.1 GCA_934630445.1 uncultured Eubacteriales bacterium | reverse complement strand
GCCCCGTCCTTCAGCCGTGCGCCGCATTTTGTGCAATAAAGCGGCGGCGCTTCGGCCCCATCGCCGCCCCGCTGCGGCATTTGCGGCACTTGCGGCGGTTCCTGCGGCGGCATTTGCCGGGGCGCCTGCTGCGGCGCGGCGGCGTTCGTTCCAGTCATGCCGGGCGCGGCCGGGCAGGCGGCGGGCGCGGCGGCACGCTTTGCGCCGCTGCGAAGGATCAGATAGTTGACAAAGCACCAGATGGCCACGCTCAGGTTGGTCGGAGCGCCGCCATCCAGGACGCTGTGTACAATCAGCTCCAGAATACCTATGCACGCGGCATAGATGACGGCGATTTTGATCGCCTTAGCGCGTGCGACCGGCGCGCGCCGGATCGCAAAGCGGTATAGGATGATCGGCAGGCAGTTCCAGACGGCGCTCAGAAGAATAGCGGCGGGAACAGCCAGCAAAAAGCCCAGCACAGCGAGGGGCGAGACCGGCCCGCTGCCGGCAGGCGCAGACCTCTCCGGCACAGGCAGTTCCGGCTGCGCGCCGGACGAGGCGCCGGGCGCTTCCTCCGGCACGCTTTTGACGGGCAGATGGTCGAAGGCGCTGTCCGCGATAAAGCAGAAATCATCGTAATAAATGCTCTCCGGGCTGCCGACGAACATAAATATGTGGCACCAGCCGTTTTCAACGCGAAGCAGCGCCGTCACCGTCGCGGTGAACGACACATCGCCGATCTGTAACGGCTGGTCCAATTCCGCTTGAAAATACGCAGCGCCGTCCACGCGGATCGTTTCGACTGTTACGCTTCCCTGATCGCCGCATATCTCCCCGATCTCTTCGGCAGTGAAGGCGCTGTTGTCGCACGTCTCCCGTGTAAGGCCGCGCTTTTCCTCTTCGGTCATTTCGCTCCAGACGTCAACACGGCCACACAGGAGGACGCCCGACGCATCCGCCATCGGACCAAACGCCGCATAAAAATGCTCCCCGATCGGCCCCTGCACATGTGTCGTTTCGTACCAGCCCTCCGGCAGACTGAGACGGACGCCGTTCGCTTCGTTTGCATATTCCGAGACGGCACGCTCCTGCGCCGGCGGAAACGGCGGCATGGGCGTGATGACGGCGCTGTCGGCCGCGGCGCGGAGGATCCGCTCCATTTCCGCGCTCGGCACTCCATGATAGGAATTGAGCTGAATGGTCACGCTCCTGTCCTTTTCATAGATGATATACCGCCTGACATACGTCGTATAGCCATCCTGTGCGGCGCTGACAAGAAATGCGTATCCGCTGCGCCCATCCGGTGTGTCGTAAAAATCTCCGGAAAGGAATTCCACGCCCGATCCGTTGCCAAACGCATTGCGAATAAACGCTTCCATCTGTTCCGGCGTCAGCGCCGCGACGTCGCAGGGAGCAGGCGGGCTGATTCCGACGATCAGCTCATAGGCGACATCCTCCGGACACGCACTCAGATACCAGCCGTTCCTGCTGAAAAGATCCGACACCTCGGCGCTGGTAAGCCCGAATGTACTGAGCACAGGGTCGCCGTCCTTCGTCTCGCGCGTGAGAACGGAAAGGTCGGACGGGAGATCGATCATGACGCCCGCGGGCGCGAGATCCCACGTTGTGACATCCTCTGCGGATGCAAATGCGCACAAGCCAGATGCCAAAAACAGCGTAAAAAGCAGGCAGCGGATATATTTCATCAAAAAGCGCCTCCCGTATGCGCGCCGCGTGCACGCGTATTTGCTTGCTTTCTTTTATTCTATCCGACCACACAGGCAAAGTCAATGTATACAGGCCAAGCCGCAGAAGGAAGCGCTGCGGCTGATCGCCGTTCTGCGCACGGGATCCTTGGCGTGCCCCGGAGGGGGCAAAACTGTGACTGCCGCCGGGGGCGGGAAAAAGGAGCAGTTTTGCGGAGGAGGAACGGAGCGCCGAGCAGCGACGCAGGGGAGACAAGTGCGCAGCACTTGTACTGGCATAGCGAGGCGGAG
>CAKTWY010000287.1 GCA_934630445.1 uncultured Eubacteriales bacterium | reverse complement strand
CGCGTCGCCTCGGAGAGGCGACATGCGCGTGGTATAATATCCGCTCTGCGGATATTATACCATGACGTCTGCCGCCGGTCGATACGTTTGGCCATAATTCAATAAATGACTACTTGGAAAGTTCTTCCTTCGGAAGGGCGTTGCCATAAAACACGGCCGGCCCATCGGTGGGAGAAGCCCATTTCGCCGCGTTGTAGATCACGCGCAGCACGTGTTCATTATAATAGGTGGGGTACTCCTCATGCCCGGGCCTGAAGTAAAAGATCCTTCCGCGCCCGCGATGATAGCAGCAGCCGCTGCGGAACACCTCGCCACCCTGGAACCAGCTGATAAAGACCAGTTCATCCGGCGCTGGGATATCAAAGCGCTCGCCATACATCTCCTCGTGCTCGAGCTCGATACACTCGGGGATCCCCTCGCAGATGGGGTGTCCCGGCTCAATCACCCAGATACGCTCCCGCTCGCCGGCCTCGCGCCATTTGAGCCTGCCGCTCTCAGTGCCGCAGAATTTCTTGAACAGCTTCGACTCATGCCCCGAATGGAGGAACACCATGCCCAAGCCGTGCTTGACGACATGCTCATACACACGCTGCACGACGGCGTCCTCGACGCTGTTGTGCTTGACATGCCCCCACCAGATCAGTACGTCGGTATCGGCAAGCGCTTCTTCCGTCAGGCCATGCTCCGGCTCGTCGAGCGTGGCGTAGCGCACATTGACGTCGGGAAAACGCGCGAGATACGCGCCGATCGCCTTGTGCATACCGTCAGGATACACGGCTTTGACGGCTTCTTCAAACCTTTCATGATAAAACTCATTCCAAATTAAAATATTCATGATGATTCCTCCTCTTTTCTTACACGCGCCCATGTGCCTTGGCCCGCGGATTCCCGGCATTTTCGCCGCCGTTTGCCTCATTATATTCCCACCCGCACGACCGGTCAACGCCGCCGGACAAAGACAGCAAAACCGGACAAAAGACCGGGCAGATAATTGCAAAACAGTGTGCTGAGAGCCGCTGCGGCTTCACCCGGTCAGTTGTTGTTTGAACCGCTTTCCTTCGGTATGTGCGGCCACCCAAAAAAGTCCTTGACATTTACCTTGTAAAGTGATATTCTATATAAGCACCTCAATGAGAGGTCTGAATATCGCGGAGTGGAGCAGTCCGGTAGCTCGTCGGGCTCATAACCCGAAGGTCGTAGGTTCAAATCCTGCCTCCGCAACCATAAGAAAACCCGCCTGGCTTTCAGCCTTGCGGGTTTTTCTTTTTTGTGTGCCGTAATGTATTTTTGCGTTTTGTTCAAGTATGCATCTGAAACCTGCTGCCAGCGATAGCGCGCAAATGACGCATGCATGCCCTGTGTGTATTTTTGCGGTTACAGAAAACCGCCGTCCTCGTGGAACCATACCACGTGGCGGCGGTTTTTATTGCTCGGCTTGCTGGCAGAATATCAAGCGCCTGCTCCAGCGTTCCGGCTGCTTGCGCCGCTTTGCTCTTCAGCAGGCGGCGTATAGGCAAAGTGACGTTTTGCTCATAAAGCCCGCGCCGGGTGGGAGGAAAAAGCGAATGGAACGCAGGCGAAAGGATCGAGCGGTGCAACCGCTGTCCGTAGCGCACGCCGTTTCATCCCCTGCCGCTCATCCCCTGCCGCGGCAGAGCGCGCGGTAAGGCTGCCGTTTTGCGCGGCGTGCACATGCCCTGCGCACATAAAAAAGAGCCGAAATCGGTCTGTTCCAAAGAACAGTTCCCGATTTCGGCTCCTATTGATCCGGCGCTTCCAGCGCCGTTTGTATTTACCGCGCCTTTCTCCGGGTGGACCACTTGATCAGCATGAGGATGAGGATCATCAAAGCAAAGCCCGTGACCAGCGTGGCGATCAGGCTCTGCGTGAAGCCGGCCACGAGATAGCTGATCACGCAGCAGGCAGCGGGGATCATCGCATAGGGGATCTGGGTCGACACATGGGCCACATGGTTGCACTGGGCGCCTGCGGAGGCC
>CAKTWY010000286.1 GCA_934630445.1 uncultured Eubacteriales bacterium | reverse complement strand
GCCATAGGCCGGCCCCGATGCCGTTTGTTGATAAGCGGTCGCCAGGCAGCGGTTATGCTGAACATGTATATTGTCGTCAATATATATGCTGTCGTCCTGGACGCTTCCCATCAACGTGTCCTTCCGCGCAGGCCTGTCATCCTGAGCGCAGCCTGCCTGCCCATACCTGTCATCCTGAGCAAAGCGATACCCCTTCGGGGCACACGAGGATCCCGTCCGTAGGACAGGGAGCCCGGTCGGGGCACGCGGGGATCCCGTCCGTAGGACGGCAGGCTAACGGAACGCGTCCTTCTACGCACGGGATTCTTCAGCGCTGCGCGCTTCAGAATGACAGGTATGCTGTCATCCTGAGCGCAGCCTGCCTCCCATACCTGTCATCCTGAGCGCAGCGAAGGATCTCGTCCGTAGGACAGCAGGCTAACGGAACAGTCCTCCTACGCACGGGATTCTTCAGCGCTGCGCGCTTCAGAATGACAGGTATGCTGTCATCCTGAGCGCAGCGACTTGCCCACTCGTCGGAATCGTCGCTCGGCGTCGCCCTGACGGGCTTCCTTCAGCTTAGTCACGCCTCCCGACGCGCCGCAGTCGGTCGGTATTCCCTGCGTCGCTGCTCGGCGCTCCGTTCCTCCTCCGCAAACACGCTCCCTTTCAGCACTCGTCGAGGTCGTCGCTACGCGTCGCCTATACAGGCTCCTATAGCTCGGCCTCTCCTCCGCAAAACTGTTCCTTCCTCCCGCCACCGGCGGCAGTCACAGTTTTGCCCCCCGGCGGCGGTCGCGTATTTGCCCCAGAATGACAGAAAATGGCAGAAAAGGCTGATCCCCGGACGCGCGGGAGCGTTTACAGAATATCGGCCGGGTGCTATAATAATGTCTGCCGAGCGCGCGAAAAGGAACGCATCCGTTCCTTTCGCACCCTTTTCACGCAGCGCTTTATTCGATTTCCAGCCCGTCATACGCCAGATGCGCGCGCACCGGCGCGTTCTCGGCCAGATAGCGCGTGAGCGCGTCGTCATCCCACTCGGTCTTGTGGCCGATGTGCGAGGCGTAGACGAGCGCGTCCTCCCTGACCGCGCCGCACGCGAGCAGGGCGCGCAGCTGCGAGACGAAGGTCTCGCCCGCCAGATGATGGTCGCCCGGCGCGCGCACCGTGTTGCCGAAGGTCATCTCCATCACGACGAGGTCCGCCTTCTGCCCGGCGAGCGCTTCCAGCGTGCGCGCGGGGTACAGGCCCGTGTCGCAGGCGTAGAGCAGCCTGCGACCGTCGGCGAGTGTGAAAAGGTAGTTCAGCGCCTGCTCTCTGCGGCCGTAGCCCGGGTGGTGGCCGGCCACCGGCAGCACGCGCATGTCGTCGATCGCGGTTTCGACATACGCTTCCAGCGTGCGGAAGGTGTAATACGGCGCCATTTTGGCGATCTGCAGCGTCAGCGCTTCGCTGCCCATGGCGCCCGCGCTCTTCAAAAGGCCCTCGATCGCGGCGCGCGCCGGCGCGGACATCCAGAAGGTGAGCTTCGGATGGTCCGTGCGCGCCATCTGCAGCAGCGGCAGGAGGGAAAAGGCAAAATGATCCTCGTGAAAATGCGTGAGGAACACGTTGCGCAGCCGTGAGAGCGACAGGCCGAACTCAATGCATGCCGCGCCGAGTTCGGGGCCGAAGTCGATGAGGTTCTCCTCGTCGAGGAGGAGCATGCTGTGGTAGCGCTTGTGCCTGCGTTCGCCGCTTTTGCGCGCGGCGGCGCAGATCGGACACTCGCAGAACGGGCTGGGGATCAGATCCCCCGCGGCCGTACCGAGAAAAATCATGGCGTTCCCTTCCTTTTACTGCGGAATTGTCAAAATTACCCATATAGTATAGCACTGCGCGCGGCGGTTTTCAACACAGTGACGGGCGCGGAGAGGAGTTTTTCCATGGACGAGAAAACAAGGGCGCGCAGCCGGCGGCCGAAGAACATCGTTCTGATCGGCATGCCCGCCAGCGGCAAGACCGTGCTTGGGCGCATCGTCGCCAAGCGCATGAA
>CAKTWY010000285.1 GCA_934630445.1 uncultured Eubacteriales bacterium | reverse complement strand
CGAACAGTTTCAAAAGGGAGGGAACATCATCCGCGCGGACGAGGGCCGGCGGTATGTCATCCCGTCCGCGCCCGGCAAACGCTTTTCATCCGATACAAAGGTCACGGACCTGCTCTATGGCTGCTACGACTGTGCTGCAGCGGGCGGTGACTTTCTTCCGCTTTTGCAGGAGATCCGCGCGCGGTATGACGGGATCATCGCGGGGCTTGGGCTTTCACTCTCACTGGAAGAGGAGTTTGAGAAGATCGCCGCCGATTTTGCGGATAAGGCCGGGCGTGAATATGCTGCTTCGCGCGGTGAATATTTGAACGGCATTGTCATGGCGAAGTATCTCGGCTATACGTTCATCGACGCGGCGCAGGTCGTGTTCTTTGACGAGGACGGCACTTTCCGCAGCGAAGAAACGAACGAGGCGCTTGCAAAACGTCTTGCGGGCGTTGAGCGCGCTGTCATTCCGGGCTTCTACGGCTCCGTGCCGGAGACGGGCGTTGTCAAAACCTTTTCCCGCGGCGGGTCGGACGTGACGGGGTCCATCGTCGCGCGCGCCATCCACGCCGATCTCTACGAGAACTGGACGGACGTGTCGGGCTTCCTTGTGGCCGATCCGCGCATTATCGAAGACCCGGAGGTGATTGAGACGATCACCTATCGCGAGCTGCGAGAGCTCTCCTACATGGGCGCGACGGTGCTGCACGAGGATGCGATCTTCCCCATCCGCAGAGAGGGGATCCCCATCCACATCAAAAACACCAATGCGCCGGAGGACAGCGGCACGCTGATTGTTGAGAGCACCTGCCGCAGGCCGAAGTACACCATCACCGGCATCGCGGGCAAGAAGGGGTTTGCCGTCCTCAATATTGAAAAGGCGATGATGAACGCAGAGATCGGCTTTGGCCGCCGTGTCCTGGGCGTATTCGAGGAAAACGGCATTTCCTTTGAGCATATGCCGTCCGGCATCGATACGATGTCTGTCTTCGTCCATCAGTCGGAATTCGAGGAGAAGGAACAGAAGGTGCTCGCCGGCATCCACCGCGCGGTGCAGCCGGACAGCATCGATATGGAAGCAGACCTCGCGCTCGTCGCGGTCGTCGGCCGCGGTATGCGCGAGACGCGCGGTACAGCGGGGCGCATTTTTTCCGCGCTCGCTCACGCAAAGGTAAATGTGAAGATGATCGACCAGGGCTCCAGCGAGCTGAACATCATCATCGGCGTTAAAAACAGCGATTTTGAAACTGCGATCAAGGCAATCTACGATATTTTCGTCACTACGCAGCTCTGAGGAGCGGAAACGTATCAGATGATCAGAAAGCTTCATGTCCGCCGCGGCGGACATGAAGCTTTTTGCTTTATTGGCAGGCGCGGACGGCAGGTTCAGCGCCGCTCAAAGGAGAGATAACGCGTTCCCTGGAAAGACAAGCTGCCCAGATCGCCTTCGGCCAGCATGCCGAATTCCGGACCCGAGACGGAAAATTCGATCCGGTCGCCGCTGTCGACCTGGAAGGTGACATAGTACCAGGTGGAGGAATGGTGATGTGTGTGCGCGCCGTGGGCATGCGCATGGCTATGGCGCGAAACATCCGTCCTTTTTGATACGACGCTCGCGTTCACCGTCAGGCGCGGAGCGTGATTATTCCTGTTCCAGGTGCTGATGCCTTTTACAAGGATCACGATAAAAACGCCGAGGATCAGAACGAACATCAGGGTGAATAGGACCCCGAACGCACCGAAGCCAGCGCCGAAAGAGCTGTATCCGAAACCCATTTTGCTACCTCCCGCCGCAAGCGGCGGCGCAGCCTGAATCTCAGCGCGCCGCGCTTTATGGTATAATTGGCCTGTGCCGTCTTCGACGGCACGCCATAAAATCTGAGCGCGCCGCCTCGGAGAGGCGACATGCGCGTGGTATAATATCCGCTTTGCGGTTATTATACCATAAAGCGTTTCACGCTTTATGGTATAATTGGCATGTGCCGTCTCCGACGGCACGCCATGAAATTTCAGCGCGTCGCCTCGGAGAGGCGACATG
>CAKTWY010000284.1 GCA_934630445.1 uncultured Eubacteriales bacterium | reverse complement strand
GGGTACTGTCATCCTGTGCCCGCAGGCACTGAATCTGCATGCAACCGGGAATTCATTTCCCGGTTGCATACCCTGAGCCGCCGCAATCGGCGGCATCCAGCTCCCGCGTACAAAATGAACGCTTGCGTTCATTTTGAAATTATTATACCACACCATTCCTCCGCAGGGAAGGGCGAAACGCGACGAAAAGCGCGTGTGCGTCCGTTTTGCGGTGATATTTTGCAGAAAACTTTTTGTTTTGCGCTTGATCGCGTAAAAAACACTTGCAAACGCACATAATAAATGGTACAATGACTAGCGTATGGTACAGTTTAACTGTAGAAGTTTGGTGAAAGAGTGGGGTAACCCACTCTTTTGATTTGTAACACGGCGCGCGCACTGCCGCGCGCGGGGGAGGAGCGGCATGCAGGCAAAAGAAATCGTCAAAAAAACGGAGGAGCTCGTGCGCCCCGCGGCGGAGCGCATGGGTCTGACCGTCTGGGACGTGACGTATGAAAAAGAGGGCGGCGAGTATATGCTCACCGTTACGCTTGACCGGGAGAGCGGCGTGTCCATCGACGACTGTGAGGCGCTCAGCCGCGAGATCGACCCGCTCCTCGACAGGGAGAATTATATCACGGACGCGTACACCTTCTGCGTCTCGTCGGCGGGCCTGGAGCGCAGGCTGACAAAGCCGTGGCATTACGACGCGCTCATGGGCGAAAAGGTGGAGCTGAAGTTTTACCGCGCCATCGACGGGCAAAAGTCCGTTGTCGGCGTGCTGGAAGGCTATTCGCCGGACGGCGTCACGCTCGACGGGCGGCTGTATCCGCATGCGGACATCGCTGCGGCAAAGCGATATTTCGAATTTTAACCTGAATAATACAGAAAAAGACGGAGTGATTGGGAAAAATGAACGCTGAGTTTTTTAAGGCGCTGGAGGAGCTTGAGAAGGAAAAGGGAATCAAAAAGGACTACATGCTCGAGAAGGTCTCGCAGGCGCTTCTCACGGCGTATAAGCGCGACCACGCCGGTCCGTGTGAGAATGTATTTGTCGAGCCGGATGAGGATAAAAAGGACTTCCGCATGTATGTGACAAAGACGGTCGTAGAAGAAGTGGAAGACGAGGACACGGAGATCTCTCTGGAGGACGCGAAGGAGATTTCAAAGCGCGCGGCGCTCGGCGACACGGTCACCATCGACATCAAGACGAAGAATTTCGGCCGCATCGCCGCGCAGACGGCCAAGCAGGTCATCATCCAGGGCATCCGCGAGGCGGAGCGCGGCATGGTGATCGAGGAGTTCCAGTCCAAGGAGCATGAGATCCTTTCCGCCGTCGTCAGCCGCATCGATCCGCGCAACGGCAACGTCGTGCTCGAAATGGGCGGCAAAACCGACAAGAACGAGGCGGTGCTCCTCACCGGCGAGCAGATCCCCGGGGAGATCACGACCGAGGGCGAACGGCTCAAAATCTACGTCGTCGAGGTCAAAAAGGGCCTGAAGGGGCCGCAGGTGCTCATTTCGCGCACGCATCCGGGCCTTGTCAAGCGCCTTTTTGAGATCGAAGTGCCGGAAATTCACGACGGCGTTGTGGAGATCAACTCCATCGCCCGCGAGGCCGGCAGCCGCACGAAGATCGCCGTCTCGTCCAACGACCCGGACGTCGACCCGATCGGCGCGTGCGTCGGTCCGCGCGGCGCGCGCGTGTCCGCCATTGTCGACGAGCTCAGGGGCGAGAAGATCGATATCGTCAAATATTCGGAAGATACGGCGGAGTTTGTCGCTGCAGCGCTTTCACCGGCGGACGTCGTTTCCGTCGAGGTGCTGCCCGAGGGGCGCAGCTGCCGCGTCGTCGTGCCGGACGACCAGCTCTCGCTGGCCATCGGCAAGGAGGGGCAGAACGCGCGCCTGGCCGCGAAGCTGACCGGCTGCAAGATCGATATCAAGCCTGCCTCGCAGGCATAGTCCAGCGCCGAGCCGCCGCGCAGGGGAGATAAAAGCGGAGGGAGCTGTGCTGGCATGCGCACTGTGTGCGCAGGCCAGCATAG
>CAKTWY010000283.1 GCA_934630445.1 uncultured Eubacteriales bacterium | reverse complement strand
TCTGGGCTTTGCCAAGGTCGGCATGCAGATCTGCTATGAGGTCGGCTTCCCCGAGGGGGCGCGCTTTCTGGGCCTGCAGGGGGCGGATATCCTGCTTTATACAGCGGCGTTTGGTTTAAAGCGCGTCTACGCCTGGGATATCGCCACACGTGCGCGTGCGCTGGAAAACGGCGCCTTCCTCATCGCGGCCGACCGCTCCGGCATCGAGAAGGGGGAGACGGATTTTGCCGCCAAGAGCCGCATCGTCGACCCGCAGGGAACGGTCCTGGCCGAGGCGCAGGAGGATAACGACGTCATCGTCAGCGAGATCGACCTCGGGCAGATCGCGCCCCAACGCATGGGCCTTCCGTATCTGCGCGATTACAACCGCACGCTGATCGCGCGGCAGTTTGCAAAATAGGCGCATGCGCGCTTTTCCGGAGCAGGATCGCAGTTTGTATTTGATATAAGGAGGAACAGAACATGGCGAAGAAAGAAATTCTGGTCGCATATGGCGTTCATGTGGACGCGGTCGCAGGATGGCTCGGTTCATACGGCGGCGAAGATTCGCCGGACGACATCTCCCGCGGTATGTTTGCCGGCGAGGTCGGCATCCCGCGGATGCTGAAGTTCTTCAAAAAATACAATATCCCTGCCAGCTGGTTCATCCCCGGCCACTCGATCGAGACCTTTCCGGAGCAGATGAAGATGATTGTCGAGGCCGGACACGAGATCGGCCTGCACGGCTATTCGCACGAAAACCCCGTTGCCATGACGCCGCAGCAGGAGGAAGCCGTACTCGTCAAGTGCATCGGCCTGATCGAGCAGCTCACCGGCAAGCGGCCGACCGGATACGTCGCCCCGTGGTGGGAGTTCTCCGCCGTTTCCAACGAGCTGCTCATCAAGCACGGCATCAAATACGACAACAGCCTCATGCACGATGATTTTACCCCCTACTATGTGCGCGTGGGCGACAGCTGGACGAAGATCGATTACTCCAAAAACGCCGAGGACTGGATGAAGCCTCTCGTGCGCGGTCAGGAGAGCGACCTTGTCGAGATCCCCGCCAGCTGGTATCTGGACGATCTGCCGCCGATGATGTTCGTCAAGAAAAGCCCCAACAGCTACGGCTTTGCCAATCCGCGCGATATCGAGGATATCTGGCGCGACCAGTTCGACTATGTCTACCGCGAGTACGACTACGCGGTGTTCCCGTTTACCATCCATCCCGACGTCAGCGGAAGGGCGCAGTGCATCCTCATGCATGAGCGCCTGATCGAGCACATCATGAAGCACGAGGGCGTGCGCTTCGTCACTTACGACGATCTGGCAAACGATTTCCTCGCCAGATGCCCGCGCAAAAAATGACCCGTACGCCGGAAAGGAGCGTTTGCGGCAATGTGTGTTCTCTGCGGTGAACTCATCACGAATGTCCACTGGACGGATCAGGGCGGCACGGTGGACGCCAACGGCTTTCAGGATCAGCGCGAACGCCGCCGCAGCCGCATCCGCAAGGCCAAATACATCAACCGCGTGCTTGCTTTTTATGGCCTTTCGATCAGCGACTGGAATGGAACCAAATACACGGTGGCGGATAAAAAGGGCGCGACCGTCATCGGTCAGGACCTGGGCGACCTGTGGCCCGCCGCCCAGCGCATGACTTCGCGCAGGATCGACCCCTTGTCGCCGGAGCTGATCGCGTATCTCGCGCAAGCGGATGAGAGCGGGGCGTGACGAAGATGCAACAGACAGGCAAGCTCCCGCTGACCATCGTCACCGGTTTCCTGGGCAGCGGCAAGACGACGCTCCTCTCCGCGCTTTTAAAAAAGCCGGCCCTCTCCCGCGCGGCGGTCATTGTCAACGAATTCGGCCGCGCGGGCCTCGATCACAGGATCCTGCGCCGCGTCGATGAGAAGACGACCCTCCTCGGCGGCGGGTGCGTTTGCTGCAATATCCGCGCCGATCTTGTGCGGGAGCTGACGAACATTCAGCGCGCCCGCGACAGGGGCGAGCTGGACTGCGACCGCGTCGGGATCGAAACGACTGGCCTGGCCGACCCGGCGCCCATCCTGTTTTCCGTTCTGACAGATCCG
>CAKTWY010000282.1 GCA_934630445.1 uncultured Eubacteriales bacterium | reverse complement strand
CTGGAGCGACAACACGCCGGAAGCCGCTCCTCCGGCATTCTCCGCGGCCGCGGCGGCCGCACAGGAGGCATCGCGTGCGGGGATGGGCGCAAACGCCCCGGACGGCGCTTCGCCGGCGCCGGGCGCACGCGACCTTGCAAAAGACGCGGCATTTGCGCGCCTGCGCCGCGAGGCGGAGCTGGCGCGGCGCGAAAACGAGATGCTGCGCGCGGCGCTTCGCACGGGCGGCGGCGCAATGGCTCCGGCTGCCTATGCAGGCGCGGAAAGCGCCGCGCAGGGCCGGGCGGAGTACCCGGCGGCGGCCGGCGGCGCGCAGGAGGATTCGTTCGAGGACAGGCTGCGCTTCCTCTATGAACGGGAGGCGATGCGCATGTTTGACGACGACCTGCGCGCACTGCAGGGCATCGACGAGACGTTCACCGCACGCGACCTGATGCAGATGGAGAACGACTTCTACGTCCTGCGCTCGGCCGGCGTCGATGCGAAGACCGCTTTCGCCGTCGTGCGCGAGCGGGCGAAGGCGCAGGCGCTTCCCGCGCCGCCGTCGACAGGGAGCGCGGGCACGTACGCGCCGCCTGTCAAGGAATTCTACACATCCGAGGAGGTCGACCGCCTGACCTCAAAGGACCTGGACAACCCGCAGATCATGGAAAAGGTCCTGAAATCCATGTCCCAGTGGAAAAAGAAGCATCATTAAAAGGAGGGCAATGAATGTCTTACGAAAATTTTAAACCCGAAGTATGGTCAAAGAAGGTCCAGCTCGAGCTGGAGAAGCTGATGGTGTTCCGCGACATCTGCAACACGCAGTTCCAGGGCGACGTGGGCCGCGGCAAGACCGTAAAGATCATCGGCGTCGACCGCCCGAAGGTCAACACCTATGTGCCCGGCACGGATATCCTGGACGCGGAGACCCCGCAGGACAGCTCCGTCTATCTGGCGGTGGATCAGTTCAAGTACACGCACTTCATGGTCGACGACATCGACGGCATGCAGGGCGACACGCCGATCATGGAGCATCTGATGCACGGCTCGGCGACGGCGCTGGCGGAGGCGGCGGACGCGTACATTGCCGAAAAGGTGAAGGAGGCGGGCATCGTGATCCCCTCACAGGCCATTTCGACTGCGGCGCAGGCGAAGGAGGCGCTCGACGAGGCGTTTGAAAAGCTCTGGAGCAACAGCGTGAAGATCGGCATGGACACATATATCGTCGTGACGCCGTGGTTCTACAACCTCTTCAAGGACAGGCTGACGGAGCTGCACACCGACAACACCGATCTGATCAACAAGGGCATTCTCGGCATGTACAACGGCGCGAAGGTCGTCATGTCCAACAACGTCTACAACGACGGCACGGACGATTATCTGAGCGTGATCACCAAGGACGCGATCGCCTTTGCCAGCGGCATCGAAAAGACGGAGGCGTACCGCCCGGACAGGCAGTTCTCCGACGCGGTGAAGGTGCTGCACACCTACGGCGCAAAGGTCGTCAGACCCAAGGAAATGGCGCTTTTGAAGGTCCATCAGGGAAGCTGAAGAAAATAGGAGGGTAAAGATATGGCAGTGGCAAGCGTTGTAAACACGGTTCTCAAGCGAAACGAGGCGAAGGATCTGCCCACGCTGACGGCGATCGACGCGGCGGACGGGCTGAACATCCCGTGCGCGGCGGATCAGAAGATGCTCATCATCCTCGAGAAGACGGGCGCGGCAGGCGACCTGGTGCTCAAGGCGGGCAGCGCCGTGCAGGGCACGGAGGACCTCGCCGTCACGTTTTCGGCGGTGGGCACAAAGGTGCTGAACATCGAAAGCGGGAAATATGCAAAGGACGGATATCTCCACTTCACCGGCACGGGCAAGGCCGGGTGCGTGGTGCTGCCGTAGGGCAGAGAGGGCTTCGGGCCGCCGCAGCATGCGGCGGCCCGCTTTTTATCACCTTCATTGCGCAGCAGGCGTGAGGCGTACCAAAACTGACCGCGGCATGGAAGGCGGGAAACCGGGCGGCGCTGCGCAGGGAGCATCGCTTCTTCTGCCTGCGCTTTGCCGCGGCGGCGGGAGGCGCGCGTGCTTTAACAAAGCCTGCCGTTCTGCGGACGGGATCCTTC
>CAKTWY010000281.1 GCA_934630445.1 uncultured Eubacteriales bacterium | reverse complement strand
CGAGGTCGATCCGGATCCGGGGGAGCGCCTGAGCGAATCGGTCTGGATATGCGCGGGAACGGGCGGGCGCTGCGCTGAGGCGCCGCACCTCTACAAAAAGGATGGGTGGTACTATCTGCTCCTCGCCGAGGGCGGCACCGAGTACGGGCATATGGTGACGGTGTTCCGTGCCGGCTCTCCCTATGGACCGTATGAGGGATGCCCGAACAACCCCGTGCTGACACATAAGGATATTTGGAATCATCCGGTGCAGGCGGTCGGGCACGCAGATCTTGTGGAAGACCAGAACGGCAGATGGTGGTGCGTGTGCCTGGGGGTGCGCCCCCTATCCGGGCAGCTCCATAATCTGGGGCGCGAGACGTTCCTTGCCCCGTGCAGGTGGGAGAACGGATGGCCCGTGCTGGGAGACGCAGGAACGCTCCCGGAGCCGGCGTCCTTTGCGCAGATGCTTCCTGCGCCATATGGCGAATACCGTTCGGGCTTTACAGATGATTTTTCATGTCAGACCCTTCCGCTTGCGTATGCAGGCATCCGTTATATTGATGAAAAGAAAATCAGGCGCAATGCGCAGGCGCGTGTCATGACACTCAGCGGCGACGGCACTGCGCTCAGTACGCCGAATGCGGCGCCGATGTTCCTGGGGATCCGACAGGCGGCATTTGCGTGTACGATGGAGGCGGAATTGACGCTGGGCAGCGGCGGCAAAGCGGGGATTGCCGCCTATTACGGCGACAGTTACTACTATGCTGTGTTTTTGGAAAATACCGATGGCAAAACAGTGGTGGGCATAGAAAAAGCGGTCCATGACATCCGTGTCCGACAGGTATTTGAGATCGCCGAAAAAGGTCCGGTGCAGTTGTCCATCCATACGGGAAAAGACATGTACGCCTTTTTTGTCCGGATGAATGGAGAACAGCGTCTCCTCGGTGAGGGAGCGGCGGCAGGGCTGTGTACGGAGGGAACGCGCGTCAAAACCTTCACGGGCACATTCCTCGGCATGTTTTGCGAACGGGGCGAGGCGACATTTTCAGCTTTTTCTGTCAAAGAAGAGGAGGAAGACGGCCAGTAACGCGTCTACGCTTCGTGTGAAGGTGCTGGCAGACGCGCCTGATAGGCTTTTGGCGTCGTTCCGACGACCTTTTTAAAAACACGGTAAAAATGCGGAAGGTTGTTGAAGCCGCAGGAATAGGCGATTTCGATGAGCGGCTCGGCATTGGAAAGCATACGCTTTTGTACTTCCGATATGCGTCGGTACTGCAGATATTCGATCACGGAGAGACCGGTATGCAGCCTGAAAGCACGGCATAAATTGTATTTTGACATATAAAATTGAGCTGCAAGAGAATCAAGTGTGACCGGCTGGGAAAAGTGTTCATCCAGATATGTTACGATTTTCTGGATCGGGTCTGCTTCTCCGACGGCATTTTTGAGCGGAAGCGGGCGCATGGCGCGAAGCTGTACCGCAAAGGAGGAGAGGAGCAGCCGGCTTTTGACCGCAGCGGCGCTGTCGCCGCCCTCCGTCCGGCAGTAGAGCTCCAAAAGAGAAGCGAAGACCTTCTCAAACTTGCCGAAGACGCGTGCATTCAGCGGATAAACGGCGACCTCGCTGCGCCGCAGCGCGTCAAGCGCGTCGTGACCGCCTGCAGCTTCGAGCGCTGCAGAAAAAAATGCGGCTTCAAAATACAGAACATAGCGCGTGTAATCGGTATGAATCTTGTATTCGATATTGTGAACCGTGTACGGCGGGATCAGGATCATATGGCCGCGCGCGGTCTGAAGCGGCGTGTCTTTGATAAAAAAGATATTTTCAGACGCGAGCAGAAACATGACCTCAAAGGTATTGTGATAGTGCGTCAGGCGCGCGGTGTGCTCCTGGGTGATATGATCCGATTTCAAAGTGATCTCAAACGCTTTTTGCGCAACAAAGCCGGAAAGATCGGGCACAGCTGTCACCTCCAGATCAGAATGACATAAAAAGGGTGGTATAATGCGTTATTTGTGCGGTTCCCGCGCGGCGGGGAGCAAAAGTGCGATGAGATTGCCGGTATGCGCGTGGTATAATATCCGCTTTGCGGATATTATACCACCAAAAACCTGTGCCCGCAGGCATTGAATCT
>CAKTWY010000280.1 GCA_934630445.1 uncultured Eubacteriales bacterium | reverse complement strand
GCGCTGCGCTGACCGCAGCCATCGCTCTCAGCCTGGCCGCCGTGCTGATATGCGCCCATTTTCTGCCCACCACCAACGAAAGGAGCGACCCTGTATGTATCAAAAGCTGATGTTCTCCCTCTCCCTTGCGCCGCTCATGGCCGCGGCCGGAACGATCCCGGCACGCGCAGATGTGATCGCAGGTCCCGACCCCGGCAGCGGTACGATTCCTGGTATATGGATCGGCCTTGCGCTGACCGCGCTGGCAGTGGTGATCTACCTCCTGGTGCGCGCGCTCAGGCGCAAATGATCCGCGCGCTCTGCCTGACCGCGGCGCTTGAAACGGCGTTTTTTGCGTGTACGCGCTATCGCAGCGCGCTGTTTTTAGCGCTCGCCGCGGCGGTGAATGCGTTCACGAACCTCGCGGCCAACGCGTTTGTGCGGTATGCGCTTTCATCGCTTCCGCAGGCGGCATATCTTGTTTCGATCATGCTGGTGGAGGCCGCTGTTGTCATTGCCGAATATGCCGTGTACGCGGCCGCGCGCGGCAGGAGCCGCCGCCTTCTGCTGATGAGCCTCGGTGCAAATGCGCTCTCCTTCGGCGCAGGACTGCTTCTCCCCTGACAAGACACACAGCCTGCCCGGGCGCAAAGCGCCCGGGCAGGCTGTTAAGCATGTATTTTATTCTGCCAAAACCGTCTCTCGTCCGGCGCATACCTTGCGGTAAAACAGGCACGCCAGCACCATCGCAAACACGCCGCCGAAAAGCTTTGCCGCGAACATGGGCATGATCA
Source organism: uncultured Eubacteriales bacterium (assembly GCA_934630445.1). Classification (GTDB taxonomy): domain Bacteria; phylum Bacillota; class Clostridia; order Oscillospirales; family Butyricicoccaceae; genus CAKTWY01. Next base: position 1,358 of record CAKTWY010000280.1, on the reverse strand, counting down.
TCTCCTTCGCCATGCTCGAGGCAAACGCCAGATGGTCGCCGATGAGGAAACCGCCGCACCCGACGAAGGCGAAAGCAAGCATTTTCCCCTTTGGGTTCATATCCTTGAGCATCTCCAGCATGGGGATGCCGTTTGCACAGCTGGCGATCAGCGCTGCGACCGTCACCTCGTTTACGCCAATCGCGCGCCCAAAGGCCGTGAGCGGCCGCCTGAGCGTGAGGCGCAGGAAATGCACCATCGGGTATGCCCCTGCCAGCACGACCACTATCTTCCCCAAAAGAACAGATACCTCGTCCATCGGCGCCAGCCCGCGTATCATCTCCAGCCCCGTCAGCTCTCTGAGTACCGTTGCTGCAAGGAAAAAGGTGAACAGCGCTGCAAGCACCCAGGAAAACACCTGAAAAATGCGCATCATCGCACGCGGCGCAAAAAGCAGGCCCAGCGCAATGAGGGCCGCAAGGATCAGGATCGGAGCGAGGTTCACAAGCAATGTGACAAACGGGATGCCCATGATCAGCCCGCCGAAAAGGCACGCCACAGGCACTGCTATGATGGACGAAAGTACCCCGAGCGCGAATACCTGTTCATCGCCTTTTCTGACATAGCTGAGGCCCAGCGGGATCGAAAATGTCAGGATCGTAGGGAACATCGCCCCAACGAGAAACGTGGAAAAGTCCGCGAGCTGCAGATTGTCCGTTACGGCGCGCGTGACCGGATAAGCGCCCGAATCGATGGGCAGAATCACCGCGCATATGACTGACGGATCGACGCCAAAGCGTGAAAAGAGCGGAGAGACCGCGAAGGAAAAGAACTCCGCAATCACCGGAGAGGCGCAATACACGCCGACCATAATGAGCGCTAGCGGGCCTAAAGCGTGGAAGCCGCGCTCAAATTCTGCGCCGAAGCCAAAACGGTTTCCAAAAATGCGATCCAGCGCGCCGATCATGGCAAACACAGCCATCAGATAGATCATTACAGTTTCAGCACTCATACATACTGCCTCCAAACACGGCGCAATGCCTGCCTGCGCATGCGGATTTCCCGCTTTCCCGCATCCGCCTGCCGTTTTTTCTGCCGGCTTTTACAAAACCATACCCGCTGGGCTGGTGCTTCCCCGCCATTTTTTGCCGCTTTGCGCTGCGGATATTACTATACCACGGCGCCGCACGGTCTGTCAAAAAAAGAATGAAAAATAAAGCAGTCACAGCAAATCCAGCGGCTCAGATGTGCCCGCTCGCTGCACCGACCGGACGCACTGCAGGCGGCTGCCGGGCAGGAAAAAAGCGCCTTATGGCAAGGCGCTTGATATCCATTAACGGTATGCCGTTTAACCGCTTCACAAAAAATGCGTCCTATTC
>CAKTWY010000279.1 GCA_934630445.1 uncultured Eubacteriales bacterium | reverse complement strand
CGTTTATTCCGGAGCAAAGCGGGCTGCGCCGCCGTTTTGCCCGCAGAGGCCGTTTTCCAGGATGGACAGCCGGTATTCTGACGGGGAACGGCCTGTCAGCTTGCTGAAATTGCTGGAAAAATAGTTTTGATCTGCGTAGCCGACCAGTTTGGCAACGTCCGAAAGGCGTGTATTGGGGTGCATGGACATAATCTCTTTCGCCTTTTCGATGCGGAAGCTGTTGATGTACTGTGTCATGCCCACGCCGCAGCTTTTTTTAAAGCTGCGGCTCAGGTAGCTGGGATTTACGCCGATGCTGCGCGCGATCTCGGCAAGGTTCAAATCGTTTTGATAATTTTCCTGAATATACCGCAGCGTGCGGCGGATAATCTGGCTGGTACCGGGGCTGTTCCCGCCCTGCGCGCCGCCGAAGAAGACGATGCCCGGGCGGAGCCTCGGCATAATGGCAAAGCGCGCCTCGGCATAGGCGATGTCGGTGCTCAGCACATCCGTATGCGGGCGGCTGACGCCGATGCGGCAGTTCACGCTTTTGCTGTAGCGGCCTACGGCCGCGGCCACGTCGGCGCATATGGGCGCAAGCGAACGGTCGGAAATTTCATCTCCTTCGGAAAAGAGGATCAGACAAAACTGGTCGAGCGCCGGCGCAACTGTGACATGTTCGTACGCTTCAAAGCTGGCGTCCAGCAGGCCGCGGATCGACAGATAAATCGTCTGGCCGCCGCGCTTCAGACCGTATGTATACGTGCCGTCGAGCTGGATCAGCAGCAGCCTGTAGCTGGTGCAAGACGGTGCGTAGAGGCGCAGTTTTTCCGCCCTTTCCTGCACGTCAAAAAGCGTGCCGTTGATCAGCTCGACAAAAAACTTCTCCCGCAGCTCGAGCTGCGTTTTGGTAAAGGCAGATTCAATGTTCTTCAGACGCCTCGTCTCCTCAGCCTTTGCGCAGAAGGCGGTGATCGCGCGTCCGAGCGCGGCCTCGATTTTTTCGATGGGCGTGCCCTTGATAATATAATTCGACACGCCGTATTCGATCGCCTGCTGGGCGTAGGAGAAGTAGGAGTAGCCCGAGAGGATGACCGTCAGGATGGGCAGCTTTTTTTCATGAATGTACTTTGCAATCTCAAGCCCCGTCATCTCCGGCATGCGCACGTCGATCAGCAGCACGTCCGCGCCCTCGCCCTTTATGACATCCATCACCGCGCGCCCGTCGGACAGCAGATGTGTAACCGTGCATCCGAGTGCCTTCCAGTCGATAAAGTTTTTCATGCCGTTTCGGATAACGGGCTCGTCATCGGCAATAACGACTCGATACATCGCGCTGACACCTCCTGTATTGCATTAGGTCGTTTTTTCCGGAATATGGATCGAAACGCGCGTCGGCCCCCCTTTGGGGCTGTTGATGATAATGCCATAAGGCTTGCCGTAGCGGTGCTCGATGCGCTTTTGCGTGTTGTGCAGGCCGATATGACGCCCGTCGACCGCATCGTTGTAGCCGGAAGCATCCGCCATCGCCTCGGGAAAGCCCGGCCCGTTGTCCTCCACCGTGAGCATCAGGCCGCCCTGCGCGCGCTCAATCACAATTTTGATGTGCCCGCCCTGTGTGCGCTTCTCGATACCGTGAATGATGGCGTTTTCCACAATGGTGAGCAGCGCCAGGCGCGGCACCGTACAGTCGAGCGCCTGTGGGCAGCGCAGGTCGGTCTCATAGGTCAGCCGCTGCTCAAAGCGGAGCTTCTGCAGGTGCAGGAATTCCTCCGTGCAGGCGAGCTCCTCGCGCAAAGTATGGTCGATGTTGCCGCCAAAATGCATCTTCTGCCGCATGAGGTTGCCCAGGCAAGTGATCATTTCATACACGTCCTGCGCGCCGCGGTCTCTGGCCTTCAGAGCGATGCAGCACAAGGTATTGAAGATAAAATGCGGATTGATCTGCGAGTAAAGCATGCGTATCTCCGCCTCGCGCAGGTTGAGCCGCTGCTCCTGAATGCGCTGGATGAGGATCCGTGTCTGCAGGGCGATGTAATCGAACGTATCGCTGAGAAGGTCGAGCTCGCACACGCCGCAGCGCGGCGCGCGCCCTTCATACTGCGCGCAGCCAACCTCTTCAATGCGGTTCATCCAGGCGGAAATGTACCGC
>CAKTWY010000278.1 GCA_934630445.1 uncultured Eubacteriales bacterium | reverse complement strand
GCCCACGTCGCCCCAGGCGGGAATCACGCGCACGCGGTAGAGCTGATGAAGCGGCCACTCGACATAAAAGGGCGGCATGCCGCCTTTCTGCGCGAGGGCGAGCACGACGCGCCGGTCGGTCAGATAGTAGCGCGCGCGGCGGGCGTAGCACTGCTTGTGATAGGTATGCCGCGTCAGACCGTAAATCCCCGCGCACAGGAGGGCGAGCGTGACGCTGTGCGTGAAAAGCGTCCAGAAATAGCCCCTGAGCACCTGCGCAAGAACGGCGGAGCCGGGCGCCGCCGCCCCGTGAAAAAGCGGCCATAAAAACGCCCACAGCGACCCCGGAGCATCGATCAGAAAAGTGGTATAGAGAAAGGGTGCGCACAAAAGCCCATAGCCAAGTACATAGGGCAGCGCCCGCCGGTCGTTTTTGGTAAAGCGGCGCTTTGTGTCCGGCGCGCCCTGCCAGAGGAGTGTTTCGCCGAGAGCAGGCGTAAAAGACGGCGCGCACCATGCGCGCGGGTTGGGCCGGTCATACGAGACGAGCATGGTGTGTCCTCCTTTCGCTTTGCCTGCGCGAGGGCAAAACGCGCACAGGCGGGCGAATTTATTGCGCCGGGCCATCCATTTGCCCGGTTTGGCAAACACGCGTGCGCCCGGCCGCAGCGCGGATCAATTCCGCCGTGTCCTTCGCGCGCGGCACGCGGAAAAGCATCATGTACCGCGCGGGATCGTCATAATAGCGGAAGTAGCGCTGATAGGCCCATGTGCTGCGCTCGGCCCTGCGCCCTTCCAGCAGCCGGACGGCAAAACGGCGCGCCGTCTCCGGGCGGAAAAGCCCTGTGTCGACGAGGTAATCCGGCAGCATCTCGTCGCCGATGAGGAGATGGCCCACGTCGCCCCAGGCGGGAATCACGCGCACGCGGTAGAGCTGATGAAGCGGCCACTCGACATAAAAGGGCGGCAAGCCGCCTTTCTGCGCGAGGGCGAGCACGACGCGCCGATCGGTCAGATAGTAGCGCGCGCGCCGGGCGTAGCTCCTTTTGTAGGCGATATGGCCCGCCATTGCATGCAGGCCCACTGCCGCAAACAGCACGGGAAACTGATAAAACACCAGCATAAAAAGGAGCTCGCCAAGGTACATCACAAGCTCCCAGCCTGATTTGACTGCGCCGATAAACGGCGCGATCAAAAACAGGTGCAGGGGAAACCAGTCGTACATGCTCACCAGCGGAACCAGAAAGACAAGAAGCGGCAGGCGGCGCAGCAGGGCGCGGCGGTCCTCCCTGAAAAAACGGACGTTCCCGTCCGGCGCGCCCTGCCAGAGCAGCGTCTCGCCGGGCTGGAGACTGATGCCAGGTGGGTTCAATCGACTCATTTTCCTTCTCCTTTTGTAAGCAGCTCGCGAGCATATTGAAAAATATCTGAACCGAAATTCTCTAAATGAACGATACCATCGTGCAGCTTCCGGCAGCTGATGTCCAGCGCGTTTACAAGAACCCTTGAAACGGAATACGGTAATTGATACTGCTGCGCGAATACCTGTGTCAGATAGTCCTTCGACTTCTCGTGTGACAGTACGTCCGTATTTGACAACTCCGCATGGCCTTCGATGATCGTCGCCGATTTTCCGACACCAAACGTAATATTCAGACCGCCATACCCTGTTCCGACGATTGATTCTATGCCAACCCCTCCCACCAGCTCACCTGAGACGCCTGTCTCGATCGCAGGGCCGGCAAGAGCGTTGATATCGGGGGCCCCGGTCAGAGAAAGAATCACCGATGCATCCGCACTGAGCAGGCCGCCGCCTGCGGCCCCGGACAGGGTAATTCCCCAATTGCCATACCTGTCAAAAACAATTTGGGAGGAGGCAGATACGCGAGGGCCGGCTTGTGCGGATGCGTTTTCCGGCACTGCTTGCTGATTAAATTATATGCCGCCGGCGCGGATTTTACAATCGTGTTGATGGAGAGCGTCAGAAGGGTACATTCACCTGTCATTCTGGGGCAAAACTGTGACTGCCGCCGGGGGCGGGAGGAAGGAACAGTTTTGCGGAGGAGGAACAGAGCGCCGAGCAGCGCCGCAGGGAGGTATCTCCCGTAGCGAAGCGTGGGCGTTCGGCACGCAGTGCCGGACGCACATGCTGAGACGGAGGGAATAC
>CAKTWY010000277.1 GCA_934630445.1 uncultured Eubacteriales bacterium | reverse complement strand
CGTGTGCACCGACCGAGTTTCCTGTCCTACGGACGGGATCCTTCGCTGACGCTCAGGATGACAGCGCAACTGTCATTCTGAGGCCGCAGAAGGGGCGTACCCCTCTCCCCCCTGCTTCCCATCTGGCACAAACACATTTTTCTTAAAGGAGTGAGCGGAATGCTGCGTATTCTGGCGGTCGGCGATGTGGTCGGCGCGGCGGGTCTTACGGTGCTTTCCAGGCATCTGCGCAGGCTGATCTCGTCGCTTGAGGCCGATTTCTGTATCGTCAACGGTGAAAATGCCGCGGGCGTGGGACTGAAGGGCGAGCACGCGTTCGACATCTTTGACGCGGGCGCGGACGTGATCACGCTGGGCAACCACGCCTTCGCCCACAAGTCCGTCTACGACGTGCTCGACGAGAACGACTACATCCTCCGCCCGGCGAACTTCGCCCCACAGGCGCCCGGGCGCGGCGCGGGCCTTTACGAGGCGAAGGGGCGCACCATCCGCGTGCTCAACCTCATCGGCCGGTGCGAGATGAAGTTCGGCCCGGACAACCCCTTCCTGCTGGCGGATAAGCTCCTCGCCGGCGAAGAGGCGGACATCACGGTGGTCGACTTCCATGCAGGCGCGACGAGCGAAAAGCTGGCGATGGGCTTCTACCTCGACGGGCGCGTATCGTGCGTGTTCGGCACGCACACGCACGTGCCGACGGCGGACGAGCGCGTGCTCCCCAAGGGCACGGGGTATATCACCGACATCGGCATGACGGGCCCTTATATGTCCGTGCTCGGCGTGCGCCCGGAGCAGTCGATCGCGATGTTCCGCGGCGACATGACCTCGCATTTCAAAGAGGCCGAAGGCCCGGCCTGGCTGTGCGGCGCGCTCTTCTCCGTTGACGAGGCGAGCGGGCGGTGCGCCTCGGTTGAGCGCGTATGTGAGATCATATAACCGCTCGGCGGCCGGATTCGGGCAAATATTGATATCTATTTGGAGTATCTAATGGATTTTATACGAAATGTATTCAAAAATCTTGTCTACTACACGTCGCCGGCACTGACGGCGGCGGGCGCACGGCACATGTTCTGCACGCGGCTGGGCGGGGTGAGCGAGGGGCACCTTGAAAGCCTCAACTTCGGCCTGAGCCTCGGCGACGAGCGTGAGCGCGTGTATGAAAACTACCGCATCGCGATGGCTGCGCTTGAAAGCGACGTGCGCGATCTGGTGCTGACGCGGCAGGTGCATGAAGATCATGTGCGCGTTGTCACGCGCGCTGACACGGGCAACCTTTTCCATCCGACGCCAGAGGGCGCGGACGGCCTTGCGAGCGCGGACGATGTGACGCTCGGCGCGTTCTATGCCGACTGCGTCGTCATGCTCCTCTTCGCCCCTGTTGCGGGCGTGAGCGCAGCGGGAGGACATCCGCGCGGGCGTCGGCCCGGCGATCGGCCGGTGCTGTTTTGAGACGGACGCGGACGTGCCGGAAGCGATCGCGGCGGCCTTCGGCGCCGCGGCGGACGGGTACATTGAGCGCGCGGGCAGCAAGTACCACGTGGACTTAAAGGGCCTGAACGCCATGACGCTCGGCCAGAGCGGCCTCGTGCCGGAGCATGTCGACGTATGCCGGGTGTGCACGATGTGCACGCCGGAGGAATTCTGGTCGCACCGCCTGACAAAGGGAAAACGCGGCGTGCACGGCGCGTTTATCGTCAACCATACCGCACAGGGAGGAAACACGCTATGCTGAAAGTCAGCAACACCTCGGTCATGAATTTTGAGAACGCCATGCGCGGCGCGCGCAACCCCATGGACAGCTGGGCAAGGTCCGACAGCCGCACGGAGGCGGACGGGCGCTTTGTCTTCGGGCCGAACGACCTCGACCTGGCGCGGCGGCTGTGCCGCTCCGGCAGCGACCACAGGAAGTTTATCCGCCAGATCCTTGTCTGCGCCGACTTCACCGCACCGCTCTACTGGTGGAAGGAGTACGACACCTACAAGGTCGCGACGGTGGCCAACTCCACGAGCACGATGCACAAGCTGCACGCCTATCCCTTCCGCGCCGAGCAGTTCAGCTGCGAAAAGCTGTCGAGCGCCGGGCGGGAGCGGTTTGAAAGCCTGCTCGCCTATCTCGAGCAGCTGCGCGTGCGCTTCAACGAAACAAAGGACAAGGCGCTCTGGTATGA
>CAKTWY010000276.1 GCA_934630445.1 uncultured Eubacteriales bacterium | reverse complement strand
GACGGACAGCACGATATTACTTGTGCTTTTGCACCTCGAGCGAATCGATGATGCCGACAATGGCGCAGTCGGCCGCGACGTCGTTGCGGCCGAGCGCCATGCGCGCGGTGCTGCCGGATACGACGAGCACGCGTTCGCCCACGCCTGCGCCGACGACGTCGGCTGCGACGTGGACGTTGGAACGCTTCCCCGTCAGCGCGTCGATCTGCTCGACGACCATGAGCTTAAGCCCCGTCAGCGTGTCTTCCTTTTTGGTGGCCCACACGTGGCCGATCACTTCACAGATAATCATGCGTTAATCCTCATAACAAAAGTCGATGCGCGCCGCACGGAATACGTCGCGCGCGGAGGGCGTCAGGATGACGCCTTTTTTCAGGACCACGGGCAGTCTCTTTTCGCAGAGCGCCCGGGCAGCTGCTTCGGTCACGAGCGGCTCTTCAAAACGCGTGCAGGACGGCGCGGCGGGAAGGACCTGCGCGGCTATGCCGCCACCCTGCGGGGAGAGCGCGCCGCACGCGCAGGTGATCTCAGCGCTCGCGCCGGTTTCAAAAGCGCAGGCGTTCGCCTCGTCAAAATCGATGTGCATGGCGAGCGCAAAGCTGTCGCGCACACGTACCACAACGTTTTCAAAGGTCAGCGGACGCGCGGACTGAATGCGCGCGTTCACCAGCGCGCCGTCGCGCACGCCGAAGCGCGCCGCGTCCGCAACTGTCATATGGATGTGATTTCTCGCCGCGATGACGCAGGCGCGCGCGTCGAGCATCGCCCGTTCGCTGACCAGATACACGTCGCCCGCACCCGTAAGGTCGCCTGAGAGGTTCACAGGCGCTTTGACGCCGAGCGCGCGCGCGTCGGTCAGCGACAGCTCCACCTGCGTGGCTTTGCGCGCAGGGCCGAGCACCGCGACATTCGCCAGTTCTCCCTTCGGCGTGACGAGCTTCACACGCTCCTCACAGAGGAATTCGCCCGGCTGAGAGAGCGCGCGCTTCGGCGTGAGTGCGTGCCCCGGGCCGAAGAGCGCTTCGACATCCCGCTGCGTCAGATGCACATGGCGCGCCGATACCTCGACCGGTACGCGCCCGGCGCATGAAGATACCGGCTGCGCGCCGCACGCCACGCGCGCGGCGACCTCCGCCACGATATTTTTCAGCGTCGATTCGTCGATCATTTTGCTTCACCAGCCTTTTTGATACTTTCGCAGTAAAGGAGATAGACGGCGCTGCTCATACGGTTGAGCGCGCGGATGATCGCTTTTCCATTTCCGCTGTCGGAAGGGAATGCGCGCGCCGCGGCCAGCTCCGTCTCGCGCACCTGCGTGCGCAGATAGTTGAGCGATACGGCCAGGCGCCCCATCGTATAGTCCGGCAGCATATGCCCTACGCCGTAATAGCGCTCGGGATCATGCGAGCGCTCGCGCAGCTGCGCGTCGTCATAGCCGAAAAGATGCGTTTCCGGCGGCATCTCCTCTTTGACCTCGCATGCGAGAAGCGTGCGCGAGAAGGCGAGCAGCTCACCCAGCGCGCCGACAAGCGCCGTGTCGCCCGCCGCGCATGCGTCGCACTGCAGGGAGATGATCAGGGCCTGCAGCATGTCGAGCTTGCCGCGCAGTGCAATGCGCGGATGCTCCTTGCTGACGAGGACGTTGGCGTGCAGGTGCGTCATCTCCTCCGGCTTTTCGTGCGTTGTCTCACCCGTCTCCAGCACGCGGTATTCGCCCCGCTTCATGCTGTGATCGACGCTCATCGGCGCGTGATCAGACGTCTCGCGCGCCTCGGCGAGCACGATGTTCTTTTCTGCGGCAAATTTGCGCGCGTCCGGCGTAAGCACCGCGCCGGACGGAACGGCAAATGTGCGCACACACCCGCCCAGCGTTTTGGAGCGCAGCTCCGCTTCTGTAATGACCGCCATCACACCACCGCCTTCATCAGATTCTGCAGGTTATTTTGTCTTCCGCACACGCGCCCAGGCGCGCCGCCCAAGGTTGTCATGCCCCCGTCCGTCGGAGCACGGTCTTCTGCGTCCGGGGTTCTTCGGCCAAAGGCCTCAGAATGACAGGGGGAAGAGTGCTCTTCCGGGCGCGCCGATTGCGCGCCCGATTTTTGTTCACTGAAATCCCGTCCAAACGGGAATTCACTTCCCGTTTGGACACCCTGAGCCGCCGCGCCCGGCGGCTGCCAACTCCCGTTTGACGTGCAAGCGTCAGTTCCTGTCGCAGTTTTCAAGCGAAGG
>CAKTWY010000275.1 GCA_934630445.1 uncultured Eubacteriales bacterium | reverse complement strand
GCGCGATCCTCCTCCTCGCGCGATAAAAGCTCGTGATACTCTCCCTGCGCCAGCAGCAGCTGGTTATAGGTAACATGGATCACCGGCAACGCCGGATGGAGAAGGTTCGTCGAGGTAAGCGCGCCGTCTTTGAGCCAGCCTGGCGCACGCTCAGGCCTTTGCAGCAGCGCATATCCCCATGCCCGGGCGATATCAAGCGTATAGGAGAGCCAGAATTGCTCTTCGCTCCGCACCAGATCGCTCATATGCTGCACCAGCAGCTGCGCCTGGTCAAACCTGCCGCTCATGAGCAGCGTGCGCGCCTGCAGAATGCCCGCCGCGACATATACACACCACTGCGCATGTTCGCGCGAGATACGCATCGCCCGCCGCGACAGGATATCCGCCTCATCAAAATGCCCTGTGCTCCAGTGCGCCTCCCCTTCCATCACCAGCTCGCCGCCGCAGCCATGTCCGCCGGTGAGTCTGCTGTAGACGGGCAGCGCCTCGTTCATGCACGCCACCTCGCGCGCCAGCGCGCCGCTCTCGCGGTGATAAAGGAACAGCACCGACGGCGAGCCAAAGCTCCACATCCCCGCCGTGGAGAGCGTGATATTCTGATCCGCGACAAGCGCGAGGGCCTTTTTATGATGGATGCTCATCGCCCCGATGTCGTTGAAGGCTGTGAGCGCTACCGACATTTCATATTCGGCGCGAAGGATGCTGCGCTCCCGCTCCGGAAGCGGCGTTTCGTCCAGCGAGCGCAGCAAAAGCGCCTGCATCCTGCCCATCGCTTCATACTCGTGAAGTGTAAAAAGCCGCCGCACCAGAATGCACAGTGCGCGCGGGTGGCGGCACAGCTCTTCCTCCGTACACGCGCCGAGCCATTCGGCCAGCTGTACGCGGTATTCGCCCGAAAGCTGGTTGGTCATGTCGCATCCGATCGCATCGAGCAGTTTGCAGAAATTGCCCGCCCGGTAATAGCAATCCGCCGCTTTCGGCACCTGCCCGGCACGCAAAAACCAATCGCCGTTTTTCTCCAGGATCTGCCGCTGCCGGGCTTTGTCTCCGCGCATCAGTTCCCGCTCAACGCAGGTGCGCAGCATGTTGTGATAGCGGTATACCCTCTCGTGCGCCTGCCAGGTGACAAAGGCGTTGTTTTCAGTGATCGCGCCGAGCAATGCGCGCGTATTCCCGCGGCCCCACAGGTACTCCGCCTGCTCGCCTGTGAATTCTTCCGGTACGGACAGGAGGAGAAGAAAGTGCCGCTCCTCTTCCGAAAGCGGCAGGAAGATAACCTCGCGCATGACCTCATACACGCTGTCGGCATCTGCAAGCAGGCTGCCGTACGCGTCATAGCTGCGCAGATACAGATAAATTGCCGCGGCCCATCCGCCGCTCAGACGCAGAATCTCCCGCCCGATTTCCCGCGGCAGTGAAATACCGCAGCGCTGGGCATACCGGTTCAGTCCGTCTTCGTCAAACGCAAGCTCCGCCGCGGAGATCACATTGACGCGGAAGCCCATCGCAAACAGCTCTTTGGCTGTGAAAACGCGGTTGCGCGACAAAATGATCATATGAAAATTCGCCGGGAGATATAAAAGGCCCTTTCGGATAAATTCCTTGACCGAATCCGCGGCCAGATGAAAATCATCAATTACATAATAGGTTTCACGTGTGTCTGCATGATAAGCGTCGCGCATCATATCCAGAAAGGCGCCGTACTCCACTTCCGAGGTTGGAAAACCCAGCCGCCTCAGCTTCTGCGACAACCCGGGCCAGTCGCTGAATTGAGTGCACAGCGCCGGCCAATAGTCATCACACCGGTCGGACACGAGCGTCTGCCACAGTACGCGCAGCGACGGATTCTCCTTCTTCAGCTCCTGCAGGCGCCAGCTGACCGCCGTTGTCTTTCCATAGCCCATCGGCGCGACGACTGTTGTGACCGGGCATGCGCCGATCTGCGCAAGTTCCCGCTCCAGCTGTGCGGAGATATAGACCGAATGAAAATCTGCCCTCAAGCCCTCGCCCCTCTCATACGGAAGTCCAAAACGATTAAAACCGCGCATGTCGTTTTGATGTGTATGCGCGGCAGCTGCCCACACGGGCGAGACATGCGCGATTGAAATCATTTTTTGTAAAGCAATAAAAAAACTGTGCTATAAAAAATATAGCACAGTTCAGCCTGTCGAAAAAGTGTAGCTTTGGCTGGGCTTTTTCATTTAGAAGAGGTAAAATAGAAGCAGGTGGTGAGAGC
>CAKTWY010000274.1 GCA_934630445.1 uncultured Eubacteriales bacterium | reverse complement strand
AGGTCATGATATATCGGGATCGGAACGCCCCGATGGAACGGAAAGCGGTCAGAAACTTCTGGATTTTGCTCCTGCCGTTTTTACTTTTGTCAAAGCAGTTTCCGACAAAAAGCGCACTTCTATCCATTTTTTGCAGTAAGTAGTGCTATCATGATACAAAAATCCAGGGCATAAAAATGCCCTGGATTTTATTGTTTTATGGACAACAGCTCTATGGCGCGTTTTTTCTTTGCGAGATTGTACGCTGCATCGCCACGTTTTCTCTGCGCTGACGCACATTCAACCGTATCAGCGGACAAAAAGAGCGCCGAAATACGTCACGGTATGAACGCCGTTTATGTACCGCATACCGCACAGAGGCGCCACGCGTGAAACCTCAATCCCATAAGCCTCGAGCGAAGAATACGTCTGCTCCGGATGCAGGCATGGCTCGCCGCGCACCACGGCGCACTCCTCACACAGGTCACATCCGCCGTTCCCCAGTACCAGTGTATCCGTATCCAGTGTGCGCGCATAAGCCCCGACATTGCGCACGATCTCTTTGAAGGCGCGCGCCCCGGCCTGCATGCTCTCGATATCAAATGAATCTTCCGTCGGATACACGCGCTGAAAAAGGATCATGGAACGATATGTCCTTGCGCGTTCAATCAACGTCTCTACATCGCCGCAGTGCGGCGGGCACATATAATTTTTACCATACGCGCCGCAGAAATTCTGCTCGCACGCGCGTCTGAGCTCCGCGTGGAAGGGAATCTCTCCGACAGCAATGCCTCCCGCCTTTTGTGCGCCCAACGCCAGGATTTCGCCGCACAGCGCTTCTATATTCTGCATCGTCTGTTCTCCTCCTCACAACCGTGACGCTGCCGCGCACGGTTTGATCGAAATGTCAAAACCTCATTCTTCAAAAAATCAACGCAGTCATTCCGGCTGCACACGCTCATTTCCACTCCGCCAAAGACAGCTGTTCTTCCCGAAGTGTTACGTCTTTCCGATCAACCACGATCTTGTCCTGCCACGGCACCGCCGAAAGAACAGGCAAACACATATCGTGTGCACAATGTGCCCGCATCGCAGCCGCCCGATTTTTCACAGCATAGCAATACGCACAGCCATGAACACAGGTATTGTAAGCGCCGATATCGACACTCGGCAGACACCTGCAGGCTTTGCGCTGCCCCGAATCTTTCTCACGGCGCAGCTTACAGCCAATCAGCTTTTCGATGAACTGCGCATCAATACACGCTCCATGGCCGATTGAAAAACGCGTAAGGTCAATCTGCTCCGCACAGGTAGAAAGCGTGATGCCGTGCTGCCGCGCAGAAAGCGAGAACGCCTGCGCCATCTCCAGCATCTGCGCCGGCTCCGGTCTGCGCATCCATATTGGCAGATGACGATAGGCATCGTAAAAGCTGAAGACACATCGCTGTGCTGCCCCTTCCAGCGCACTGCAAAGCAGGGAAAAGCGCTCCGTATGCCACGCCGGCGTATAAGCGCCGCAAAAAACAATCGGATCATAGCGCCAGACCACACGTTCAGCCCCGATCGCACAGCTGAGCGCCCGAAAGGTCTCTATGCGTTTTTCCAGCGGAGGCAGATTCGGTTCCAGTATGTCGCCGTATGCGTTCAGTGTAAATTGAAAATAAAAGATATATCCCATCTGCTGCAATGCATCAAGATACGGAAGCATCGGGGCCGGATTTTTGCTCCAGAAAACAATGCAGTCAACATCTTCCGGTGAAAGCCGCACACGGTAAAGGCGATCCGCCCGATACGAATCCTCCACAAGGGTAAAGCCCTCCTTCAGCCGCGCCATCAGCCAGGGAGCATAAAGGGCGGGAATATCCGTCCTTCGGCTGGCGCTGACGATCAAGCAGCCTCCTCCTCTCGCAGCGCATACCATGAATTCTTAAAAACCCCCGGGCTGAAAATCAGCCCGGGGGTTAAATTGGCTTCGTACTTACGCGTTAACTTTGGTAACAACGCCCGAGCCGACCGTTCTGCCGCCCTCACGGATAGCGAAACGGAGACCCTCTTCGATCGCGATCGGCGTGATGAGCTCAACGTCCATCTCGACGTTATCGCCAGGCATGCACATCTGAACGCCTTCGGGAAGCGCAACTACGCCGGTAACATCCGTCGTACGGAAATAGAACTGCGGGCGATAGTTGTTGAAGAACGGTGTATGACGGCCGCCTTCTTCCTTGGTCAGAACATAAACCTGACCCTTGAACTTCGTGTGCGGATGAATGGAGCCCG
>CAKTWY010000273.1 GCA_934630445.1 uncultured Eubacteriales bacterium | reverse complement strand
CTTGTCGGGTATTATATCGTATGATGCGCACAATTTCAACTGCTCCGGCGTATCAAGCTCTTTTGTAATATCGTGCAGAAGCGCCGCAGCGCGCGCGGATGCTTCGCACGCGCCGTACCGGCGCGCGAGCGCCGCAGCCGTCTCTTCACAGCCGAGCGTATGGAGATAGCGCTTCTCCGAAAGGCGCTCGCGCGCAGCGCGGCGCAGCGCTTCCAGGTCCATCGCCTCTCCCGCACGTGCGGCGTAGAGGCCGTGCGATCTGATATACGCGAGCACCTCCGGCGCAAGCAGGCGCTCCGCGCCGCCGCCGGCAAGCGCGCGGCGCGCTTCGGTCGATGATATTTCCACCGCCGGCGCGTCGATCACACACACGCGCACGCCGAACTTCTCCCGCAGGGCGCGCGCTTTCTCTTCCAGCGCCTGACGTCCGTCGGAAAAGCGCGGAACCACCGCCAAAGCGCAGCATCGCACGATCTCGTCCGGCCGATACCATGTGTCAAAGCTCATGAGCATGTCCGTTCCAAGGATGAGCCACAGCTCGTCATCGGGAAAGCGCGTGTGCAGCGCGCGAACCGTGTCTGCCGTATAGCTTTTGCCCGGGCGGCGCAGCTCGATATCGCACACCTCGGCAAAGGGAAGCCTGCGCGCCATCAGGCGCGTCATTTCCAGGCGCTCCTGTGCGCCGGCCGTTCCCGCCGGGAGCGATTTATGCGGCGGGATACCCGCCGGGATCAGAAGAAGGCGCGCAAGGCCAAGGCTCTCGCGCGCGGTGCGCGCCGCGGCCTCATGCCCCAGATGCGGAGGATTGAACGTGCCCCCGAGTATGCCGATCCTGTCCATCCCGCCGCCTACTTCGCCAGCTCAATCTTCGGATTCTTCGGATTTTTGCGGTAGAGGACAAAGCGCGTTCCGATGCACTGCACCGGCTCGGCCCGCAGGGGCCTTACAAGCGCGTCGCACGCCTCGCGCGCGGAAAGGAGCGCCGACTCAAGAACGCGCACCTTGATCAGCTCGCGCGCCTCGAGCGCCTCGTCGAGCTGCGCCACCACCGCGTCGGTGATGCCGCCCTTTCCGATCTGAGCGATGGTTTCGAGGGGGTTGGCCAGCGTGCGCAGGCCTGCTCTCTGTTTACTGGTAAGCATATGACACTTCCTAATCTTTTATCTTTACAGCGCTGCAACCGTGCGCTTTTCCTCAAAGGGCAGCGGGCTGCGCCGTCATCTGCGCGGCAAGCTGCGCAGCGAAGCGATGCAGGGCCACTGCGCGGTGCGAGATCTGATTTTTGATTTCCTCCGGCAGCTCTGCAAACGTCTTGTGAAAATCCGGTACATAGAAGACCGGATCGTAGCCGAAGCCGTTCTCCCCGGCGCATGAAAAGGCGATCTCCCCTTCGCACTCGCCGCGGCAGGTGAATTCGCGCCCGTCGGGGAAAACGCACGCAATAGCGCTGACAAACTTTGCCTGTCGCTCCTGCGCGGGTACATGCGTCAGCTTTTTGAGCAGGTAATGGACGCGGTCCATGTCGCTCCCCTCACAGTAGCGCGCCGAATAGATGCCCGGCTCGCCGCCGAGCGCCTCGACCATAAGGCCGGAATCGTCCGCCACGGCGGGAAAACCGCTTTTTTTCATCGCAGCGCGCGCTTTGATGAGGGCGTTGTCCTCAAAACTCGAGCCTGTTTCCTCCGGCTCGGAGTAGATGCCCGCCTCTTTCAGGCTCTGCGCTTCAAACCCGTGCTGAGAGAGGATCGCCGCAAGCTCCCTGATCTTTTTCTGGTTGTTGGATGCGATGATGAATTTCATGTCAGCCCTGATGAATTTCATGTCAGCCCTTCTTCCCGGCGTAAGCTTCGATGACCTTAGCCTGTGCGCTCAGAAGTTTTTTCACCCCGCGCTCGGCGAGCGTCATGATCTGCGAAAGCTCCTTTTTGGTAAAGGGGCGCTCCTCGCCCGTGCCCTGCAGCTCGACGATCTCGCCCGCGTCCGTCATGACAACATTCATATCCACCTGGGCGGCGCTGTCCTCGACATAGCACAAGTCGAGAAGCGCCGTATCCTCCACCAGGCCTGCGCTCACGGCCGCGACCGCGCCGCGAAGGGGCATTTTCTCCAGCACACCCGCCTTGCACAGGCGGTGCAGCGCGATCCACAGCGCGACATAGCCGCCGGTGATGGAAGCACAGCGCGTGCCGCCGTCGGCCTCGATGACGTCGCAGTCGACGATGACCGACCGCTCGCCCAAAAGCTCCAGTTCCGTGACCGCGCG
>CAKTWY010000272.1 GCA_934630445.1 uncultured Eubacteriales bacterium | reverse complement strand
CGCAGTGCCGGGCGCACATGCTGAGACGGAGTCGTTATCGACCGGCCGCGCGCAGGCGTGAAGCGTGCCAGCCGACCGGTCGCGGCGCGTCGGGAGGCGTGACTAAGCGGAAGGAGCCTGCACAGGCGACGCGCCGCGACTATCTCGACGAGTGGGCAAGTCGCTCCGCTCAGGATGACAGCACTCTTTGTCATTCTGAGGGGCTGTGCCCCGAAGAATCCCGTGCGTAGGAGAACGCGCCCCGGCAGAATGCCGTTCTGTGCACCGCATCCTCGCGTGTTCCGACCGAGCTCCCTGTCCTACGGACGGGATCCTTCGCTTTGCTCAGGATGACAGCGCTTCTTGCGGGCCCCTTCGCTCCGCTCAGGATGACAGGGCGGCGGTCGCCGCGCAAAGCGTACCGCGCGGACAACAGGGCAGCCAAACGCCGCATGATCGAAAGGAAGAGCTTTTATGTACATTCACCTCGGCGGAGAGATCGCCGTGCCGCGAAAAAGCGTCGTCGGCATCTTTGATCTGGACAACACGACTTATTCCAAACACACGCGCAATTTCCTCACCCTGCAGGAGAAACAGCACCGCGTGATCAACGTCTGCGAGGACATCCCAAAATCCTTCGTCCTGTGCGAGGAGCGCGGGGCGGTCATCGTCTATATTTCACAGATCTCCTCCCAGACGCTGCTCAAGCGCTTTGAAGACAACAGCCTGTTCGAAAACGGCGTTTAAACGCGTTTTCTTTTGAAATAGATCATTACATTATGTATTAATCAGAGTGGTTATAACTGGAGGTTTTACCATGAGCGATACCTTGGAGAACAAAGTGAACGCCGATTACGGCGCAGAACAGATTCAGGTCCTCGAAGGGCTGGAAGCTGTCAGGAAGCGCCCGGGCATGTACATCGGCTCGACGTCGGCGCGGGGGCTCCATCACCTCGTGTATGAGATCGTCGACAACGGCATCGACGAGGCGCTCGCGGGCTACTGCACGCATATTGAAGTTGAGATACTCGAGGGCGATGTGATCCGCGTGTGCGACGACGGGCGCGGCATCCCCATCGGGATGCACCCGACGGAGGGAAAGCCCGCCGTCGAGGTCGTTTACACGGTGCTGCACGCGGGCGGCAAGTTCGGCGGCTCGGGCTACAAGATCTCCGGCGGCCTGCACGGCGTGGGCGCGTCGGTCGTCAACGCCCTTTCCGAGTGGTGCACGGTGCGCGTGCATCACGACGGCGCCATTTACGAGATTCGTTTTGAGCGCGGCGTGACGGTAGAGCAGCTCCACCCGGTCGGAACGACGGACCACACGGGAACCGAGGTCACCTTCAAGCCGGACGGGGCGATCTTCGACGAGCTGACGTTTGATTACGACACGCTGCTCACGCGCCTGCGCGAGCAGGCGTTCCTGAACGCGGGGGTGAAGATCACGCTGCGCGACCTGCGCGGCGGCGAAGAGGTCGAAAAGACGATGTGCTATGAGGGCGGCATCCGCTCCTTCGTCCAGCACCTCAACCGCGCGAAGAACCCCATCCACCCCGACGTCATCTATCTCTCCACGCAGAAGGGCGACTCCATCGCAGAGGTCGCCATGCAGTATACGGACAGTTATAATGAGTCGATTTTATCCTTTGCGAATAATATTCACACGTCCGAGGGCGGCTCGCACGAGACGGGCTTCAAGTCCGCGCTGACGAAGGTGCTCAACGACTACGGCAAAAAATACAACATCCTCAAGGGCGAGGAGAAGGTCTCTGGCGACGACGCGCGCGAGGGGCTTTGCGCGATCATTTCCGTCAAGCTGACGGACGCGCAGTTCGAGGGCCAGACGAAGACGAAGCTCGGCAACGCCGACATGCGCACGCTGGTCGAGACGATGATGAACGACAAGCTCGAGGCCTTTCTGGAGGAGAACCCGGCGGTGGCGCGCGCCATCCTCGACAAGGCGCTGATGGCCTCGCGCGCGAGGGAAGCGGCGCGCCGCGCGAGGGAGGCCACGCGCAGGAAGACGGCGCTGGAGAGCACGACCCTGCCCGGCAAGCTGGCCGACTGTCAGGAGCGCGACCCGACGCATACGGAAATTTACATCGTCGAGGGCGACTCGGCAGGCGGCTCGGCCATCGGCGGGCGCGACAGGCGGTATCAGGCGATCCTTCCGCTGTGGGGCAAGATGCTCAACGTGGAGAAGGCGCGCTTCGACAAGGTCTACAGCAACGAAAAGCTCATGCCGATGGTCACGGCGTTCGGCGCGGGCATCGGCGCGGATTTCGACGTGTCGAAGCTGCGCTACGGCAAGAT
>CAKTWY010000271.1 GCA_934630445.1 uncultured Eubacteriales bacterium | reverse complement strand
CCCCAGAAGCGTGCGCGCCTGCCCGCCGGACAGCGCGCCCTCGCTCAAAAGCGCCTTGACTGCCTCCGGAAGCGCCAGAAGGCGCATCGCGTTGGCCACCGCCGGGCGCGACTTGCCGACCCGGGCGGCCGCCTCCTCCTGCGTCAGGCCGAAATCCTCGATCAGCGCGCGGTAGCCCTCCCCTTCTTCAAGGGGGTTCAGATCCTCGCGCTGGAGGTTCTCGACAAGGGCGAGCTCCATGACCTTGCGGTCGTCCGCCTCGATGACCACGCACGGCAGCTCCCTGAGCCCCGCGCGCTTGGCCGCGCGCCAGCGCCGCTCGCCCGCGACGATCTGATAATAGCCGCTGGCGAGCTTCCTCACCGTGATGGGCGTGATGACGCCGTACTTCTGCACGCTTTCGGCCAGTTCCGCAAGCGCCTGCTCTGAAAACGCCTTGCGCGGCTGCGCCGCGTTCGGCTCGATCTGCGCCATTTTAATGGTGCTGACGATGGACTGCGCCTGCGCCTCTTCCCCAAGAAGGGCCGAAAGCCCCCGTCCAAGCCCCTTTGCCGCTGCCATATCGTTTCTCCTTTCCAATCTGCCGCAAAGCGCCGCTTCAGCCGCGCTGCTTCTTCGCCCGGCGAATAAATTCATCCGTCAGGTCCAGATATGCCTCTCCCCCGCGCGAAAATTTGTCGTACGCCATGATGGGTTTGCCGTGGCTGGGCGCCTCCGACAGGCGGACGTTGCGCGGGATGACGGTGGCGTACACCTTCGGCCCGAAAAAGCGCTTGATTTCCTCCGCCACCTGCTGTGTCAGGTTTGTGCGGCTGTCATACATCGTCATAACGATGCCCTCGATGTCGATATCCGGGTTGAGGCGGCTTTTGACCGCGCGCACGGTGTTCATCAGCTGGCTCAGCCCTTCGAGCGCGTAATACTCGCACTGAATAGGCACGAGCACCGTATCGCTCGCCGTCAGGGCGTTGAGCGTCAGCAGCCCCAGCGACGGCGGACAGTCGATAAAAACGTAATTATAATCCTCCCGCAGGGCGCCGAGCACCTTTTTCAGGCGCGATTCGCGCGCCTGAAAGTCCACCAGCTCGATCTCCGCGCCGGCGAGGTCGATATTCGCGGGGATCACGTCGCACCACGGCGTGCGCTTGACGACCTTTTTCGCTTCCACGTCGCGCACGAGCGCGTCGTACACCGTCATACCCGAGGCGTGCGGGTCAAGCCCGACGCCGGTCGTGGCGTTGCCCTGGGGATCAAAATCACACAGGAGGACGCGGTTGCCGCGGCTGGCGACGCCGCAGGCAAGGTTCACAGCGGTAGTGGTCTTGCCGACGCCGCCCTTCTGGTTTGCAACTGCGATGATTTTTCCCATGTGCGTCACTTCCTTTTGCCGATATGGTATCAGTATAGCACATCCGCCGGACGATGGCAACGCGGCGCGCGCGGAACATTTTGTTTCACGTGAAACATCTGTGTTCCGGCATACGCCCTTCTGTTTCCTTTTAACGGTCAAAAGTGTGCAAAGGGGCTGTTTTTTTATCTGAAAATATTGTAAGATGGAAGCAGCACGCCGCCCGCGGGCGGCGGATAAGGAGATCAGTCACATGAAACTTACCATTATTGAAAATGATAGAACCAAAACGCTGACATATGACGCGCCGGTCCTTCTCTCCGATGCGGCGCGCGACGCAGGCTTCGCGCTCGAGATGCCGTGCGGCGGCGGCGGACGCTGCGGAAAGTGCGCCGTCGAGGCCGAGGGCATGCTCAGCCCGCGCACGGAGAAGGAAGAAGCGCTCTTCCCTTCCGCGCCCACCATGCATCTGGCCTGTACGACCCGCGCCATGGGCGACGCGCGCGTGCGCATTGTTCCACGTGAAACAATGACCGACATCGTGACCGGCGCGGACACGGCGGCCGCGCAAACCGACGGCGGCGACGGCTGCGGCATCGCCGTCGACATCGGCACGACGACCGTCGCGGCCTATCTGCTGCGCCTGTCGGACGGCGCGCGCCTGTCCGACCTCGGGCGGAAGAACCCGCAGAGTACGTTCGGCGCGGACGTGATCGCGCGCATCGAGCATTCGCTCGCCGGCGGCGGCGCGGCGCTTCAGAACGCGGTCGCCGGCTGCCTGAACGAGATGATCGCCGAGCTGCAGCGCCGCGCGGGCGGGGATGCGGGCAGCCTGCGCGCCGTGGCGATCACGGGCAACACGGCCATGCTCTACCTGCTGACGGGGCGCGGCGTGCGCTGCCTTTCGGCCGCGCCGGTTGCGGCGGATTGCCTTTTTGGAGACGAAATTCCGGCGAAAACGGCCGGTGTGAGCCTCCCGGAGGATGTAAAAGT
>CAKTWY010000270.1 GCA_934630445.1 uncultured Eubacteriales bacterium | reverse complement strand
TCCGCCTGTACAAGGGCGGCACCATACGCCCCCCACGCCGTGTCGAGCGGCGCATCCCAGTCGATCAGCTCGCCGCGCGCCTTGGAGAGAAAGCCGTTTCGCGAAAGGTCCGTCTGCAGGCAATTATGATTGCCGCAGGACGGGCACACGCGCGCAAGCGTGCCCATGGGCACATGGGCAATTTCCGCGCTGTAGCCGCGCGCGCCGAGCATAATGTCGTTGCCGGACACAACGCCCATGCCGATGCCGTCGCCCATATAGACATAGATAAGGTTCGCGCAGCCAAGGGCGAACGCGCGGTAATATGCGGCAAGGTTGGCGTCGTTCTCAACGCAGACGGGCTTGCCGACCGCCTCGGAGATCAGGCGCCGGAAGGGCTGATTCAGGAAGGCCTGGCGCGCGGTGCCGACCATGCGGTCGCTCTTCGCGTCATAGGTGCCGGAGATGACGGCGCCCACGCCGAGGACATTTTCCTCCTCGTAGCCGGCATTTTTCAAAAACGTCAAATAGCCGTTCCTGATCTGTGCGATATAGCCGGCAATATTCTCATACGGCTGTGTCTCGAAGCGCTCGCGCGCACGGATGGCGCACTTCAGATCCACCAGGGAAAAGAGCATCTCACCCGACGCGTGCAGATCGACCGTGACGATGCCGTAGCGCATGGGGGCAAGGCTGATATACTTCGGATAGCGGCCGACGTACTTGACCGTATCGGCCTCCGTCTCAATAACAAGGCCCTGGCTGATAAAGCCGTTTACCATATTCGAGACCGTGGCAAAGCTCAGGTTCAGCTCCCGCGCGACCTCGCGCTTGGTGCTCGAGTCACGGAAGCGGATGTAGTCGATAATGCTTTTGAGGTTTTTGTACTTCAGGTCTATAAGACTGTCAACGGTCATAATGATAAACTCTTTCGTACGTATTCTATCCGTGCGGATCGCAAATGTTAAAACAGTTGTTCTAACTGATAAAACAATCAGTTTGCCAAAACGCACAAACGCAGGCCCTTTACAAATCTTATTATAGTCATTATAATAACTCTGTCAACCCCCTGGCGTAAAAATGCAGAGGAGTTTTATGAAAACGAGGTGTTTTATCATGAAAAGGCCCACCGGTATCCCGCTGATCGACTGCCACTTTCATCTGACGCTGACACGGTACATGAGTCAGTTCTCAAACGCGGAGGATGTGCGCCGTGTGATGGAGGCGTGCGAACTGGACGCGATCAATGTCCAGAACATCACGCTCTGGTACACGCGCAACCTTGCGCGAAACCCGGTTTCTCTCTACACAAAGCTCGAAAATGCAAAAAAGGTGTACTCGTTCGGCGGTGTGATCTTCCCCGACCCGGAGGCGCCGGACAAGCACTTTGACTATGCCGAACAGGCGCTCGAGCTTCTGGAGCTGGGCTTTGACGGCATCAAACTCTTCGGCAAGCCCACTATCCGCCGCGAATTCGGGGAGGAATTCTGCTCGCCGGTCTTTTACGAGCTGTTCGACACGCTGGAAAAGCGCGGCACGCCGGTGCTCTTCCATATGGGCGACCCGGAGGAATTCTGGGATGGGGAAAAGGTTTCGGACTTTGCGAGAAAGGCCGGCTGGTATTACGGCGAGGGCGGCTTCCCCTCGTATGAAAAGCTCTATGAGGAAACGCGCGCGGTGATGGAGCGCAACCCGCGGCTGAACATTGTCTTCCCGCACTTTTTCTTCCTGTCGGCGGACCTCGCGCGCTGCGCGCAGTTCCTGGACGATTTCCCGAGCCTGAAGATTGACATCACGCCGGGTACGGAAATGTATCCGAACTTCTCGGCCAACGCCGAGGCGGCGCGCGCGTTTTTCATCCGCTATCAGGACCGCATCCTCCTCGGAACGGACAACACAGGCGTATCGAAGGAAAGCCCCTTTGACTGCGCCGCGGCGGCGAGCGCGCACCTGGAGAAGATCCTCGCCTTCCTGACCGGGGAGCGGTGCGCGGGCTTTGAGAACGACACGCTCAGCGGCCTGCATTTGCCGGAAGACGTGGTGCGCAAGATCTGCCACGACAACTTTGTGCGCTTTGTTTCCCCCGCGCCGAAGGCGGTCGACCGCGCGGGCGCGGCGCGCTACACCGCGCGGATGATCGAGCGCGCCAGGGCGCGCGGCGACCACAACGATGTGATCCCGGAACTGGAAAAGACGCTGCGCGCCATCGAGGGTTAAGCGCGCGGAATATTCTGTTTATATATTATATTGTATGGGGCTTTCAGCCGCTGCGCCAACAAGGGGCGCAGCGGCTTTTTCCTGCCGTTCAGCCAGGCGCAGGCTGAAGAATCCCGGGCGGGGGAGAGCGTGTTCCGAATACTCGCCGTTCTACGGACGGGA
>CAKTWY010000269.1 GCA_934630445.1 uncultured Eubacteriales bacterium | reverse complement strand
CGTTCGGCGCAAAGCGCCGGGCGCACATGCTGAGTCGCAGCAGATGTCGACCGGCCGCACACGCGTGCGAGGCGTGAGGAACCAGCGCCGTAAATCAGCGGAGCGCGGCGGGCTGACGGATGGGGTCCTTCGCTGACGCTCAGGATGACAGCGCAACTGTCATTCTGAGGCCGTGAGGCCGAAGAATCCCGTATGTAGGAGGGCGTACTCCGGTCAACAAGGCCTTCTGTCCTACGGACGGGGTCCTTCGCTGGCGCTCAGGATGACAGCGCCACTGTCATTCTGAGGACGTGAGGCCGAAGAATCCCGTGCGCAGGAGCACGTGTTCCTGCTACGCACTGTCCTGCGGACGCGCTCCGGCGTCCTATACAAATTTCTGAAAAAGAACAGGGAGTTTCAGCATGGTAAAAGCAGTTATCTTCGACATGGACGGGCTGATGTTCGACACGGAGCGTCTGTCAAACCTCGCGTGGGCCGAAACGGGCCAGAAAACGGGGCACCCCGAGATCACTGAAGAATTCATGAATCAGTTTATCGGGTCCAACCTGCGCGCGACGCGCGAGACATTTTTGCGCACGTTTGGGGAAGACTTCCCTTTTGACGAGCTGCGCGCGATGCGCGTGAAGTTTGTCGAGGATTATGTCGCCGAGCACGGCCTGCCGGTCAAGCCCGGGCTTTATGAGCTGATCGACTTTATCAAAAAACAGCGCCTGCCCATGGCGCTGGCAACCTCCACCGCCGAGGCAAAGACGCGCGAAAACCTTAAGATGGCCGGTATTGAGGACGTTTTTGACGTCATGGTATGCGGCGACCAGGTCGCCCGCAGCAAGCCCGAGCCGGACATCTTCCTGCGCGCGGCCGAGCTCCTCGGCGCGGCGCCGGAGGCGTGCCTGGTGCTGGAGGATTCGCTCAACGGCATCACAGCCGCGTACCGCGCGGGCATGATGCCTGTGATGGTGCCCGACCTCATCCCGCCGACGACGGAGATCGAAGCGATGCTTTTCCACAAATGCAATACACTTTCAGACGTCATTCCGCTCCTGGAGCGGGAGCTTTCCAAATAAACGGACAACTGACAAGGATGTGAACACAATGGCAGCAAACATTCAGCGCCCGAAGGGCACGCTCGACGTCATTCCGGCGGACGTGCACCGCTGGCACTACGTCGAGGGGTACCTGAGAAATCTCGCGGAAACCTTCGGCTTTCATGAGATCCGCTTCCCCACATTTGAGCACACGGAGCTTTTTATCCGCGGCGTGGGCGACACGACCGACGTCGTGCAGAAGGAAATGTACACCTTTGAGGACAAGGGCGGACGCTCCATTACTTTAAGGCCCGAGGGCACGGCGTCGACTGTGCGCGCGTATCTGGAAAATTCACTCCACGCGCAGGGCGGGCCGTTCAAGGCCTATTATATCGTTCCGAACTTCCGCTATGAGCAGCCCCAGTCGGGCCGCTACCGCGAGCATCATCAGTTCGGTGTGGAGTGCTTCGGCGCGGCGGCGCCGGCGGCGGATGCGGAGATCATCAGCTTCGCGCACACCTTCCTCGCGGGGCTTGGCGTGAAGGACGTGGCGCTGCACATCAACTCCATCGGTTGCCCGTCGTGCAGAAAGGTCTACTACGAGGCGCTGCGCGACTATTTCCGCCCGCATCTCGACGAGCTGTGCGACACGTGCAAGGCCCGCTGGGAGAAAAACCCGATGCGCCTGCTCGACTGTAAGAGCGAGATCTGCAGGAACATCGCCAAGGGGGCGCCGCACGTCGTCGATTATCTGTGCGATGACTGCGCGGAGCACTTCAAAAAGGTGCAGGCGTACCTCGCGGGGGCGGGCATCGACTATTCCATTGACCCGACGATCGTGCGCGGGCTGGATTACTACACGCGCACGGTGTTTGAGTTTGTCACGGCGCTTCCCGGCGCGCAGGGCACGGTCCTCGGCGGCGGGCGCTACGACGGGCTGATCGGCCAGCTCGGCGGGCAGGAGACGCCGGGCATCGGCTTCGGCTGCGGGCTGGAACGGCTGATCGCGGTGATGCGCGCATCGGACGCATACTTCCCTGCCGAGCCCGCTCCGCAGGTGTTTATCGCTTCGATCGGCGATGCGGCGGACCTTTTTGCACAGAAGCTGACGCTCGAGCTGCGGCGCATGGGCGTGCGCGCCGAGCGCGACATCGTCGGCCGCTCGGTCAAGGCGCAGATGAAAAACGCCGACCGTCTGGGGTCGGAGTATTCCATCGTCATCGGCGACGGCGAGCTCGAGTCCGGCGCGGCGGTGCTGAAATTCATGCGCGAGAAAAAGGAAGTGCAGGTACCCCTTGACGCCGCGGCGGTGAAGGCCGCCGTTGAAGGGAACTGACCGGCAAAGGGTGCCGGGC
>CAKTWY010000268.1 GCA_934630445.1 uncultured Eubacteriales bacterium | reverse complement strand
GACCACGCTGTGCGAGGCGATGCTTGCCCTTTCCGGTGCGATCCGCCGGCCCGGCCGCGTCGATGCGGGGAACGCGCTTCTCGACGCGCACCCTGTCGAGCGTGCGCGCGGCATCACCGTTTTTTCGGACGAAGCGCGGCTTGTGTGGAAAGGGGCGGACATTACGCTGATTGACACGCCGGGGCATGTCGATTTTTCTGCCGAGGCGGAGCGCACGGCGATGGCGATGGACTGCGCCGTACTCGTTGTGAGCGCAGTCGAGGGCGTGCAGAGCCACACTGAGGCGCTCTGGCGCCTGTTCGCACGGCAGAACACGCCGGTCTTTTTCTTTATCAACAAGACCGACCGCGTCGGGGCGGACGTGCCGCGCGTGCTCAGAGAGATCCGCACGCGGCTGACGGCGGATGTGTTTGACTTTAGGCAGGAGACGGATGACGCCGTATCCGCGCCGCTGATGGAGTATCTGGCTGAGCGAGACGACGACCTGCTCGCACGCTATCTGGACGGGGAGACGGACGGCGCCTTCTGGCATGCGGCTGTACGCCGTGCGGTGGCCGGGCGCGGGCTCTTCCCCTGTCTGCAGGGCGCGGCGCTCACGGGAGAGGGGGTCGAACGGCTGCTCGATACGCTCGTGCGCCTCGGCGCGGAGCCGGCGGAGGAAGACGCGCCGCTGCGCGCGCTCGTTTACAAAGTGCGCAACACGGCTGCGGGCCGCTTCTGCTTTTTGAAGGTTTTGTCGGGCGTCCTTTCTCCGCGCGCAAACGTCGCGCTGCCGGACGGTACGGACGGGAAGGTGACGGACCTGCGCGCTGCGCAGGGCGCGAAGCTCCTGCCCGTCAAAGAGGCGCGCGCGGGGCAAACCTGCGCTGCTGCAGGCCTTTCGGCGCGCTGCGGCGATTTTGTGGGCGAACGGCCGGCATACGCGCAGGGCCGCTCGGCCGCGGCACTGTCCGCGCGCGTCGTACTGCCCGAGGGCGTCCTGCCGCGCACGGCGCTGGCGTGGTTTCGCGTTCTGGAGGATGAGGACCCAATGCTCGCCGTCTCCTTCGTGGAAGAGACGGATGAGATCGACGTCAATATCATGGGCGAGGTGCAGCTCGAGGTGCTCTCAGCCGTGGTGCGCGAGCGTTTTGGGACGCAGGTTTCCTTCGCTCCGCCGCAGATCCTGTACCGCGAGACGATCGCTGGGCCTGTTATCGGATACGGCCATTTCGAGCCGCTCAGGCACTACGCCGAAGCGCACGTCCTGCTTGAACCGCTGCCGCGCGGAGCAGGCGTCGAGGTCGCGAGCGCCTGCTCGCTGGACGTCCTTCCGCAGGGCTGCCAGAGCGCGGTTTTGGCGGCCCTTTCCGGACCGCCGCATGCGGGCGTGCTGACGGGCGCGCCGCTGACGGACGTCCGGCTCACGTTGGTGACCGGGCGCGCGCATGAAAAGCACACCGAGGGCGGCGATTTCCGCGAGGCGGCGCGCCGCGCGGTCCGCCAGGGTCTGATGTGCGCGGAGAGCGTGCTTCTGGAGCCGTACTACGCCTTTACGGTCATTGTGCCCGCGCAGCTGGCTGGCCGCATTATGACCGACGTCACGCGCTTGGGCGGCGAATGCGAGCCGCCGGAGGAGATGGGGGATGTGTTTTGCATCCGCGGCCGCGGGCCGGTCGCGTCGTTTCTCCATTATGGGCTGGAGCTTACGCGCGCGAGCGGCGGCCGGGCGTCTTTTTCCGCCGCGGTCGAGGGCTTCGCGCCCTGCCGCAGCGCGCAGGAGATCATTGCCGCGCGCGCCTACGACCCGGAGGCGGACCGCGAAAATCCGGCCGCGTCCATTTTCTGCTCGCACGGCGCGGGCTTCCCCGTCCGGTGGCAGGACGCGCCGCGCTATATGCACATCAAGACGTGACGCGCCGGGCAAAACGAACAGATAAGGAATGAACCATGTCACTCGATAAATATTCCGTATTAAAACAATATTTTGGCTATGCGTCCTTTCGCGAAGGGCAGGAGGAGCTGATCGACTGCATCCTTTCCGGTCGCGACGTGCTGGGCATTATGCCGACAGGCGCTGGGAAATCGCTCTGCTTTCAGATCCCGGCGCTGCTGTTTCCGGGGATGACGCTCGTCGTATCCCCGCTCATTTCGCTGATGAAGGACCAGGTCGGCGCGCTCGTGCAGGCGGGCGTGCCGGCGGCGTACCTCAACAGTTCCCTCACCCCCGCGCAGCATGCGAAGGCACTGGACAATGCCCGCGCCGGCAGGTACAAGATCCTCTACGTCGCGCCCGAGCGGCTTGAGACCGAGGCGTTTCTGCGCTTCGCGCGCGGGGCGGACATCTCCATGGTTTGCGTGGACGAGGCGCACTGCGTCTCCCAATGGGGGCAGGATTTCCGCGCGAGCTACCTC
>CAKTWY010000267.1 GCA_934630445.1 uncultured Eubacteriales bacterium | reverse complement strand
TATTCCCACTCCTCGACCGGAGTGAAAAGAACAGCTCCTCCCGCTCCGGCTGATGGATCTTGTCGATCTTCGCGCCGACGATGGCACCTTCCAGCTCGCATATGAGCGCATTTAATGTGATTGCGTCAAGTGGCATAACTGACCTCTTTTCCTTCCCGGATCTAATGCGCTATGCAAAGCGCACCATGTCTCCGTGTGCGCGCGATTTCAAAAACCGGACGGACGGGAAGCGCGCGCTGAGCCTTTCTGTCATCGGGCCGACGACCACATCCTCCGTCGGAAAATGGCCCGCGTCCACGACGTTCAGCCCCAACGCCGCAGCCTCGAGCATATAGTTGTATTTGACATCCGCCGTCACGAAGGTGTCGCAGCCCGCCGCATGCACGGCGCGCACATATTCCCCGCACGAGCCGCTCCCCACGGCGACACGCCTGACCGGCCGCCCGGCGTCCATATACCGCAAACCGCCGCACGAAAGGCGCGCGCGTATCATCTCCATAAAATCAGGAAACGCGCACTGCGCCACCTCGCCCGCTTTGCAGTGGTTGTCGGCGCTTGCAAGCGCCTCGGCCCCCTCTACGCCAAGCGCGGCGGCAAGACAATCGTTCACGCCCCCGTCGGCCGCGTCGAGATTCGTATGCATGCAGATGGCCGCCACTCTGCTTTCCATCAGCGCGAGGAGCGTGCGCCCCGTCGCGTCCTCGTCCGTCACGCGCTTGACGCCGCCGAAAATCACCGGATGATGCGCAACGATCAGCCCCGCGCCGCAGCCGGCCGCCTCGCGCACGACTGCTTCCGTTACATCAAGCGCCGTGAGCACCGTATGAATCTCCGCCTGCGCGCGCCCGACGAGCAGGCCGACATTGTCCCATGTTTCCGCCAGTGCAGGCGGCGCAAAAGCTTCCATTTCCATCAGGATGTCGTTTACTGTGGTCATGATCGCTCCTCCTCACAAAACTCATTCCGTTCCCGTGCGCATGCACGGCAAATCGCTCAGCCGCTGCGCGCCCCGCCCGTCGACAGACTGAACGCCTCCAGCGCGCGGACGATCTCACGCTGGCGGCGCATGCGCGCCGCATCCGGCGCCGCCGCCTTCTGAAGCCCCGCGAGCGCTGCCTGCTCCCGCCGCAGAAGTTCCTGCAGGTACGCTCTTCCAAGCGGATGCTCCAGCAGCATTTGGCTGAAGAAAAGGCTTTCCCCCGTCCAGGCACCGCCGCGCGCCGCCATTGCCATATAATAGCGTCCACGATCACGGCAGAGCGTTTCAATCCCGATCGTGTATCCGTTCTCTTTCAGAAACGCACGCAGCTCGTAGATCATCGACTGCGGCTGCAAAACAAGCGCCACGCCTTTTTTTGTCCACGGCGCACGGGATAAAATATCTGCAATCGTCTCCCCGCCCATGCCCGCAATGACGATACAGTCGCCGTCTTCCGCAGAAAAGCCGTCCAGCCCGTCGCTGCGTTTCAGGCCGATCTGCGCGGAAAGCCCCGCGCGCGCAAGCGTTCCGCGCGCCCGCTCCAGCGGGCCTTCCCGCACGTCCGCCTCCCATGCGGACGCGATGCGCCCGCGCTTGAAGAGCGCTGCGGGGAGATAAGCGTGATCTGTTCCGATGTCGATCAGACGCGCCCCCTGCGGCACAAGCGCCGCGATCATTTCAAGGCGCGCGCAAAGCGTAATTTCTTCTTTCATTTCCGCTCCTCACGAAGGCGTCTGTATCCAAGCTGGAAGCACAGCCACGCCGGTATCGCCATCAGGGCGGTCAGCAAAAGAGGAATGCCGCCCTTTTCCGGCCCTACCGGGAAGCAGGCCAGAAAGATCATCGGGATCACGCGCCCCGTTTCAAGCACCATAAAGCGGATCGTCACGCTCTCATAGCTGTATTCGCCCGCTAGTCTGCCCGCTTCCTCGATATACTCATAAACGGCGAAGTTGCCGTCGTTGGACGTGATAACGGCGACGATCGCATCGATCACCGTCCGGAGCACCAGCATGGTTCCGTCGATACAGAAACAGATAACGCCCGCCGCCGCAATGTGGAACAGCGACAGCCAGATATATGCGACACTGTAAACGCGCACGCGGTTCCCCTCATTGATCTTCTGCTTCATCACCCAGAATATGAGCATCGTGGCAATATTTTTTGCCGTAATGCACAGGCCCAGAAACAGTTCGTTGGAGGTGTAGAAGAAGAAGAGTACGTTTATGTAGAAAAAATACAGCCCTTCGCGCGCGCCGCGGAAAAATTCTCCCGCGAGCATGGCGCGCATCGGCCGCGAGCGAATGCTGTAGCGAAGGGTCTGCGCCATGCGCGGCTGGCTCCGCTCCGTCTGGATCGTCAGCTTTCTGCTCGCCCAGACCGCCAGGAATAACACACTCCCTGCAATTGCAATCACGACCACGTATCCGCCGATACCGGCGAGCGCTG
>CAKTWY010000266.1 GCA_934630445.1 uncultured Eubacteriales bacterium | reverse complement strand
CACAACAGCCTCTGTAACAGCCACGATATCGCGGTCATGGAAGGTGAGGCCCTGCTCTTCACCGCAGGCGAGGAGGGCGTCGGTGACGATGTTGACCAGATCGTCGCCCTCACGGATAATGGGCGCACGCACACCGCGGGAAACTGTTCCTACCGTTCTTGCCATGGCTGTCTACCTCCATCCGCGCCCGAAATGGGCCGCCTCTGTCACCTGCCGCATTTCTTCGGCGCTGAAAAAAATCATTTGCTTTCGCAAAAGTATTATACTATACTTTATACCATAAATAAAATTATATTTATTACTATAAGATATAAGTAATACTTAAGTCTTTTGGCAGGAGGCTGATACCGGTGAACAGCGCCGTCGATCTCGAGCTTTATCGTATTTTCCTCGAAATTGCACACAGCAGAAGCTTCTCCGCGGCCGCCAAACGGCTGTACGTCTCGCAGTCAGCAGTGAGCCAGTCCATGGCAAAGCTGGAGAGTCTGCTCGACACGAAGCTTTTCTCCCGCGGCGGGCGCGGCGTTTCCCTGACACCGGCAGGCGAAACATTGCTCGGCTATGTCGAACAGGCAATGACCCTGATGGCCGCCGGAGAGGACAAACTGCGCAAAATGCAGATGCTCGTCACGGGAGAGCTCCGCATCGGCGCGAGCGACACGATTTCAAAGCACTTCCTGCTCAAATATCTGGATATCTTCCACACACGCTATCCGGCAATCAGCCTGCAAGTGACGAACCGTACCAGCACGGAAACCTTTGATTTGCTCGCATCCGGGGCGCTCGATTTCGCGCTCGTCAACACGCCTGTCGACCAAGAGCGCTTCATCGCGCGCAACTGCCTTGTCATCCACGATATTTTCGTGGCAGGCAGCCGCTATGGTGAACTGCGCCGCCGCACACTGACGCGTGCGCAGCTCGCGCAGTATCCGCTCATCATGCTTGAAAAGCTCTCAAACACGCGCCGCGCGGTCGACCGCGCCCAGCTTTCCTCCGGCGTGGAGGTGACGCCGTCGATTGAACTCGGCGCGCATGAACTTTTGCTGGAATTTGCGCAGATCGGCCTGGGCGTCGCATGCGTGATGAAAGAATTTTCCCTGGACTACCTGCAAAAGGGCATCCTGTTCGAGCTGAATATCGCGGATCCTCTTCCGCCGCGCGCGATTGCTGTGTGCTATGCAAAAAAGCTCCCGCTCTCACCGGCCGCGGAACGTTTTATT
The DNA here is from genome assembly GCA_934630445.1 of uncultured Eubacteriales bacterium. Classification (GTDB taxonomy): domain Bacteria; phylum Bacillota; class Clostridia; order Oscillospirales; family Butyricicoccaceae; genus CAKTWY01. The sequence continues at coordinate 1,223 of CAKTWY010000266.1, read as the reverse complement.
GATATCCTTCTGCAGCCAGGCCAGCAAATAGTGTAAAGCTTATACACTTCACATATTTTGTTCTATCAGTTCTTTGTCGAAATACTGAGAAAAGTTTCCCGCACGCAGAAGCGCTGCCAGCTCGAACGTATCCTTCGGAAGGGTCTGCGACAAAATGGCAGCGCGGCAGCGGTCCTCCAGCCGGTGGCAGTCTGACCCGCACGTCTCAGTCAGATGGTTTGCCTGGGCAAATGCATGCGCAAGGTCATTGTGATTGTTATGGCGCGGATTCATATTCGTCGCTTCTACTGCATCGAGCAGACGCGGGTCAGCCGGAACGCATCCATCGCGAAACGGATGTGCCTGCATAAAAAAGACGTTTTCATCCCGGCAGCGTTTGGAGAAGGCCGCGGCGCCCATCTGGAAAATCGCCGCCGGATCGTTCAGAAATGCCTTTTCAAAGCCATAGATCAGATAATCGTTTCCGTTCTCGGCAAAGCGGACCTCCGCGCCATAAAGCACTCTGACGCCGATCTGCTCGCCATAGGCGTGGAGCTCCTCGTATCCTTTGAAATACTCCTCCACCGCGTCCTTTTTAACGATCTCCTGTGCTTCAAACCATTTTTGGTGATAGTGATCCGTCACGACAACGGCGTCGTATCCGCGCTCCTTGTACATCGGCAAGTACTCCTGCGGCGTCATTTCTCCGCACGGGCTTACGAGCGTGTGCAGATGCAGTTCAATTTTATACAATGATACCATTCCTTTCGCCGCAGCGGCCTAGCGCTGCGCATGTTGTGAGCGAAGAGACGACATGCTGAGATTTTACGGCGTACCGGCGGATATGGCACATGCCAAGGATACCATAAACGCAAAACGCTCATGGCCCCCTTTGATGCCATCACCCCGCCGCGTGTTCCGCTCGCGGATAGATCCATCCGCCGCGTACCTGCGGTTCCTCTGCCGACGATCCCCCACACGCGATGGGCCGGTCAGGAAACCGCGGCAGCATTTGCGTATGTACTTTGTATGGCACCACCCTGCTCCATCCGCAAGCGCAATCGTTTTCGCTGATCTAAGTATAGCACGCTGAAGCCTGATTTTCAACTGCTTGAAAATGCCCGAAAACATAAAAAATCGAATGCCCTGCAGACTCTACATGCTGCAGCAGATAGCGGCATTACAGCCGCCATCGACGCCCAAGCCATGCAAAGCGTATCAACAACAGCACTGCAAGAAAGCAA
>CAKTWY010000265.1 GCA_934630445.1 uncultured Eubacteriales bacterium | reverse complement strand
GCATGAGGGCGCACTAAGAGACTGTGTGCTGATGGAGTGCACGCCCGAGCGGCTCAAGCGCGCGGAACTTCCTCCCTTTTACCTTTTGAACTGATTTAGGCTTATCCTCCAAACCCTTCGTCGATTTGACGGAATTTGCAGTATTGGAAAACGAAAAGGAGCAAAGTATATTTCAGCCTCGCTCCTGTTGGACAGCATCCACTATTTGATCCAATAAAGATCCAATAAATCAGAGTTAATTAGTTCCTTTGGGTTCGTATCATACGCAATGTCAAACTCATCGAAATCAGCCATCGTAACCCTGCCAGCGGTCAATGCAGTTACAATATCTTCCGAACTGCCGTCATTGCAGGGAACAACAACATACTGTTTTTTATAAAAGGATATCTCAGCACCCTTCCCGCGTCAGCCGCAGGCGGGAAAGAAGCCGCCATACGGGAGGAATGCGCACCAGAAGGTAAAAAAGCGCTGCGCCGGCAAGGTTGAGGATGAGGTCGTCCACATCGCAGCTGCCCACATGGAAGAAAAGCTGCGACAGCTCCGCCAGCGAGATAAGCGCCGCCGTAACCGGCAGAAAGACATACCACCTGCGCATCACACGGAAAAGCGCGGGCAAAAAGTATCCAAAGGGCGCGAAGGCGGCGATGTTCCCCACGAGGTTGATGAATACGATGCGCACGATCACCCCGCGCCGCCAGCAGTCGAGATAGGTCATGATCGTCCGCAAGGGGCGCAGATTGACGCCCGGCGCATAAAAATCGAATCCGTCCAGGTCGTGCAGAAAGGGCGTCTGCCGCCCGTAGCCGGCGTCGAAAAAGAGCACCTGCGTCAGGTTGAAAACATAGACCGCAAAAAGAAGCCAGACAAAGCGCCCCGCGGCGGCGCGCTTTTCCGCCTCGCTGCGCGCGTTTGAAACGCGCAGCGCCGTCGCCGCAAGCAGCATAAGACAGAGTGCCGCTGCAAAGAGCAGCTTCGTATGCGCCGGCACGATCAGGCGCGGCGACATTTCCAGCAATATATCCAATAAAAACACGGCGGAAAACAAACCATAGAAAAGGACCGCACACGCGTTTTTTGCCTTTGACAAATGATATCCCCCATCCCAGACGGTATCCGTGTTCCGATAGTTGTGCGAGTGCGAGTCTATACGCCCTCGCGCTCGTACCAGGCCAGCAGCAGATCGACCAGACGTCCGTAGCTGTGCACGCCGTCCGACTGCCCCATGGATTTTAAGTACGTGTTGTTGACCGCGCTTGCCGCCTCCATGACGGGCCCGGCGTATTTATAGTAGTGTTCGCTCTGCAGCTTCCTGTCATACGTCAGGAGGGCCGACTGCGTCTGCATCAGCGCAAGCGCGCGCTCCGGCGCGGCGGCGTAAAGGCGGGAGAGCGCATAGTCGTACGCCATATAATAGCCGGAATAATTGAGAAAATCCGAATCAGCGCTCACGCAGCACAGGAAAGCGGCAAAGTTCGCCTCATCCTCGCGCGCCACGCTCAGGCGGTGCGCCATTTCGTGCGCCATGGTCGCCGGGAGGTAGGCGGCGACCTCGTCGGGATTGACGTTGCACTCGCCCGTAAATGGGATATAGATGCCGGAAATACCGAACCGGCTCATCGCATACCAGGAGGCGACGCGTTTGACAGGCGGATACCACGGAGCTTCAAAAACCGGATAGAGCGCGGCGGTCTCGCGCCAGCCCTGCGCCACGAGTCCGGCAGTGTCTGCAAAAGAGGGCAGCGCCATCGCTCCGGTTTCGTCGCGTACGACACGCGCGGCGAGCGCGTTCGCGTGCTCCTGAAGCGCGGCGGTCAGGCTGTACAGCTCCTCGATCCCGCGCGGCTTCACGTCCAGCTCCAGCCGCTCTGCAAGCGGTGCCGCGTCGTAGTTGACGCCCCAGAGGAGAAAAAAGGCGAACATCATTGCACAGAAGAAGAGCACCGCGTTGACAAAATAGCGCGCGAGCAGGAACTTTGTTTTCCCGCGCACTAGGCGCACGATGAGCCGCACCGTAAAAAACACGCCGAGCAGAAGCAGCGCGTAGAGCAGTGCCTCCGCCAGGGAAAACGGCGCGATGGAGCACACGCTTCCGAGCGCGACCGAGATCCATTTTGAAAACGGCGCATAAAGCGCCATAAACGCGTCGGAGCGCGACGCGAGCACAAGCAGAAAGGACGCGGCGGCGAGCACAGCCGAGAGCGCGAGCTTTCCGATCAGCTGTTTTTTCAGTTTTTTCCCGTCATCCGCACGCAGCGGGGTATCCAGTACAGCGTTCATTTGTCCATCTCCGCAACCGCCTGGCGATAGAGTTCATTTTTCGGCGCGCCGGTGTCGCGCGCGGCGCGCTTGACCGCCTCGCTGACGGAAAGGCCCTCGGCCACATACTGGCGGACCGTTTCCATCGCGTCGGCCGGCGCGGCCGCCGTCTCAGAATCGGCAACAGGCGCGCCCTCGAGCACAAGCACGAATTCCCCACGCGGCGCGCGCTCGGCGTAAAGCGCCGCCGCCTCGGCGAGTG
>CAKTWY010000264.1 GCA_934630445.1 uncultured Eubacteriales bacterium | reverse complement strand
ACGAGACGGCTGCCGCGCTTTATGAAGCGCACGCGCACGAGGCGTCGTTTGCGCCGCGCGCTGAACGATCGGCCTTGCAGGCGCTCGACGCGGCCTATGCCGATTACAGCGCGGGCGAGCGCTCTTATGAGAGCGCCCTTGCGGCCTTTGAGGGCCTGCAGACGGTAGCGAAAGCGCCTGACGCGCTTGCAGACATGAAAAAGATCGAGCACGCGCGCGAGACGTTCCGCACTGCGGAGGACGCCGCCGCGGCCGGCGACTATGCCAAGGCGCTGCGCTATTATGAAGCCGTCACCGACGCGGACGCCGGGCTGCACGCGCTCGCGCAGGAGCAGATACCGGATATCGCAGCGCGCCTGTGCGCGCAGAGCGTTTCCCACGCGCGGGAACTCCTTGAAGAAGAGGCGTTTATCGACGCTTACGAGGCGCTTGACGCGCTCAAGCCCCAGTACCGCAGCGACGAGGCAAAGGCCCTGCTCGAGCGCGTGCGCACCGAGGCCAACGCACATATCGTCGTGACCGCCTCCGAAATGACCGCCAGGGGCGACCATATCGGCGCGTACCGCTTTGTGCACCGCTTCCCCGCCGCGCTCGTGAGCGACGAGGCGGCCGCTATCCGCGAGGGGGCGCGCGCGGCGTACATCGATTCCAAGCGCCGCGAGGCGAAGGAATACGGCGACGCCGGCGATTTCGACGCCGCCATCGCCGTGCTCGAGCTGGCGGGGGAGGAGCTTTCGCCCGTCGCGTTTGACGAGGATATCGCGCATTATGAGCGCCTGCGCAGCGCGTCCGTCGTCAAGGCGGCCAAGGCGTATGTCACCGTGGGGTATGATAAGATCGGCAAACTGTATGAGATCGTGCCGAAAGGCCTGTCCACGGAGGGAACGAACCTGAGCGCGTCGCGCTGCATGCAGCCGTGGCTGCGCGTCGCTGATGATGGAACAGTGTCGTTTACGCTGTATTTCGGGTTTGTCGACGATTATGCGATCAATATGGATTCCGCTCTTGTCGACTGCGACGGCAGGCAGTTCGACCTTGTTTTCAGGGAAGAATACTTGGTTCACTCCGGCACTGAAACGCGCGCGACGGAGCTCTCCTTTGTGATGGATCTGCCGCCGTGGATGTTCGAACAGCTCGCCCAGCTGCCGGAGCAGGAACAGGCCCAGTACGAGGGCGTTTATTACGATCTGTTCGATATGATGCAGTCCATGCGCGCCGCCCAGACCGTCACCGTGCGCTTTCGCGGGCTGGGCAGCCACGACCGCGTCGTCGCCCCCGGGCACATCGAGCAGGCGTTTGCGATGTGGCTGGCGTATCTCGAGCTGTTCGACGACCCGACGCTGGTCGAATATCTGAAGTGACCCGCGCGCATGCGGCAAGCCGGAGCGGGCTTCGCGCAGCGGATACAAAAAGAGCCACGGAACATGTTCCGTGGCTCTTGCTGTTCGGAATGTTCATGGCCTCGGCTGCGCATAGTCCATCCGGCAGAAAGACCAGTTCAGGGTCGTTGACTGGATCGCGTCGGCGAGGTCCCATAAATGATCCATGATCCGGACCTCGACATTGCGCGCAAAAAGCGCGCCGAACAAATTGTCGATCCGGTGCCTGGCAATTGGTTTTTGCTCCGTTTTCGCAACATAATAGCCGGCCGCTTCATCCTGCAATTCAAAACCGCCTGCATCAAATTCATACAGGTATAAGCAGGCTTTGCTCATGGCATCAAACCACTTGCTTTCGATCGCGACAACATGTGTTGCGTTCTTTGAGGAAAAATAGGCTGCAATATCGCTTTCGCGCGTGTGCCTGCCTATATGATAAGTCACGCGCGGGCAATTTCTTGGCGTCAGGTAATTCGCAAGCCGGTACTCGTCGATCGCCCAAACCAGAGGAGTCGATTGATCCAAATCGTTCCTGGCAGGCGTTCTCGGCACAAAACGCGCGATATCGCCTTCTTCGCTGACATGAAAAAGTGTCATTGTTACCCCCCTGCTCTATAGGCGGCACAGGCTTACTGGCAGCATTCCATCCCGTGCCGCAGCCCGCTGCCAGCCGGGTCTGGGAGCAGGCCGGGCCGGAATCCGTCTGCCCTGACAGGCACACGGCCGGTTGGGGCGCTGCCTGCTGAGCAGAAAAGGAACGGGCGGCTGTTCCGGCGGAGCGTCCGGCCTTCTCCGGAACGCCCCTTCCGCGCGCCTCGCCGCGTCAGTCACCCTTCCCCAAACGCTCGGCCCATTCCGTCTCGCGGAAGCCCACGAGGACAAAGTCATCCCCGATCAGGAGCGGACGGCGCACAAGCATACCGTCGGTGGCAAGCAGCGCATACATTGCCGCCTCGTCCATCGAGGGCAGGCGCGCGCTCAGGCCTAGTTCCTTGTACCGCAGTCCGCTGGTGTTGAAAAAGCGCTTCAGCGGCAGGCCGCTCTTCGCGTGCCAGGCACGCAGCTCCTCCTCGTCCGGCCGCTCCTGCTTGATGTCGCGCAGCGTGTACGCCGCGCCGTTTTTGTCCAGCCACGCCTGCGCCTTTTTGCA
>CAKTWY010000263.1 GCA_934630445.1 uncultured Eubacteriales bacterium | reverse complement strand
ATTCCAGAATGCTCAGCTCTTCCCCTTCGAAAAAGGCGGTGTTATCCTTCGGGAAGTAGGAGCGCGAGGTGCTCACACCCCAGCGGAACGTGCCCTCATCCGGTTCGATCTCTTCCATCAGGATCTGAAAGAGCGTCGTCGCGGCGATCTCGTTCTCATCGAGAAAAGCAACTTTATCTCCGCGGTTGAGACGGAAGGAGACATTATTTAAAACTTTTACACCGTCGACCGTTTTCGAAAGGTTTTCGACTGTCAAAATTTCGCGTCCCACCTCGCGGTCCATCGTAAAGCCGACGAACGGATAGCGGCGCGACGAAGCAGGCAGATCTTCCACCGTGAGCTTTTCCAGCATCTTTTTGCGCGAGGTCGCCTGCTTCGACTTCGACTTATTGGCTGAAAAGCGCTCGATAAAGCTCTGCAGCTCGCGAATCTTATCCTCGTTTTTCTTGTTCTGGTCGCGGATCATGCGCTGCATCAGCTGGCTGGACTCGTACCAGAAGTCGTAGTTGCCCACATAAAGCTTGATCTTGGTGTAATCGATATCGACGATATGCGTGCAGACGTTGTTCAGAAAATGCCTGTCGTGCGAGACGACGATCAGCGTGCCCGGATACTCGAGCAGAAACTCCTCCAGCCATGCGATGGACCGCACGTCGAGATGGTTGGTCGGCTCGTCAAGTAGCATGATATCCGGCGTTCCAAAAAGCGCCTGTGCGAGAAGCACTTTGACCTTGTCGCTGTCCGGCAGGCTGCCCACCGTCATATAAAGCGCGTCGAGCGATACACCGAGGCCCTGGATCAGTTTTCCCGCCTCCGTCTCGGCCTCCCAGCCGTCGAGCTCGGCAAACTCCGCCTCTAGCTCGGAGGCGCGGATACCGTCCGCATCGGTAAACGGCTCTTTCGCATAAAGCTCGTCCTTTTCCCGCATGATCTGATAAAGGCGGGGATTGCCCATAATGATCGTGTCGAGCACCGTGCAGTCGTTATATGCAAAATGATCCTGCTTCAGAATCGACATACGCGCGTTCGGATCTTGAAAGACCTCTCCCGTCGACGGCTCCAGCTCGCCCGACAGGATGCGCAGGAAGGTCGACTTGCCCGCGCCGTTCGCGCCGATAATACCGTAGCAGTTGCCTGGGGTAAATTTGAGATCCACATCCTTAAAAAGATTCTGGCCGTCAAAATTCAGGCTCAGATTTGAAACTGTAATCATGCTTCCTCCAAAATACATTCATTCACAGCGCAGAAACGCTCTGACCAATTGTACCATACTTTTGCCATTTGTCAAAGGAATGTACGCCTTTTCATTGCTTTGCATCCGTCTTTCTTTCAGTTATACTGAATTTATATTCCGGTGTTATGTGAGGAGGTATTTTTATGGAAGCAATCAAGGCGCTGCTTACCCGCAGAAGTATCCGCAAATATACATCCGCTCCGATTTCCGACGAAACCGTCGAGACGCTCCTGCGGGCTGCGATGGCCGCGCCCAGCGCCGTCAATACCCAGGATTGGGAGTTTATCGTGCTGCGCGATCGAACCACGCTGGACGCCGTTGCGGAAAAGCTCGGCGGCAGCGGCAATATGCTTCACGAGGCTGCAGCGGCTGTGGTCATATGCGGCAATCTCGACCTGGCATATGAAAAAGTACCCGGCTACTGGGTCGAAGACTGCTCTGCCGCAACGGAAAACCTTTTGATTGCGGCACATGCGCTCGGACTCGGAGCAGTCTGGCTTGGCACTTATCCGCAGCCGAACAAAACGGACGGCATCAGAAAACTTTTTTCTCTTCCGGAACAGATCGTGCCGTTCTGCGTTGTTTCTCTCGGCTATCCTGCAGAGGAAAAGGCGCCTGCTGACCGCTATTGCGCGGCCAAAGTCCATTTTGAAAAATGGTAAAGCATTCTTCCACTACGACCGGTTTTGTGAACAAAAACCGGCAGAAAACCTCGGCCGCGCAGAGCTGGCCGGATACGACCTGCACCAGTGGTTTTACCAGATGGAATGCCAGATATGTAAAGCGCAATACCTTGCCAACGGCTCGGATATCTGGCAGTGAAAATGCCCCTGCTGTCAGGGTGGCTGCCCACAGGTACCTCCTGTGCGCATAGCGGCAGAGCTCGCGGTCATGATGCTTTTTCTAAGAATCTTCTTGCGTTTTTCTCCGATTCAGCATATAATAGTATTATTATTTAGTGTTAAGGGCTGCCCAAAACATTCGGGCAGCTTTTTTTCATGGAAAGTGAGCTATTTTTACATGCAGTTTGACAGCATGAACTTCTCCCCCACAACGCTGCGCGCAATCGAAGCGCTCGGCTACAGCGAGATGACTCCGATCCAGGAGGCGGCGATCCCGCTTCTTCTCGAAGGGCGCGACGTGATCGGCCGATCCGCCACGGGAACCGGCAAGACAGCGGCCTTCGGCCTGCCGATCATCGAGCGTACCGCCGAAAATGCACAGGCAGGCCCCCAGGCACTGATCCTCTGCCCTTCGAGCGAGCTGTGTATGCAGATCTGCGAGGAACTTCGCAAATTTGCAAAATACCGTCAGGGCGTCGGCGTCGTGCCCGT
>CAKTWY010000262.1 GCA_934630445.1 uncultured Eubacteriales bacterium | reverse complement strand
GGGTGCGCCCACGGCATGTTGTTCCCCACGATCTCGCACTTGCAGCCGAACAGCGACGGAATCGTGCCGACACCATAATTGGCGCGGATCATCGGCAGACGGGAATCCCCCGCCAGAACCACCGGCACGCACGCTAAAAGCTGATTGAACAGCATGGCCTCCATGCTTTCATGGATCTCGGGGATGGTATAGCCTGGGCACTCGGCCTCTACATTGCACGCCGTGCTCAGCGGCAGATATGGAACCGGTTTAAAGTCGAGCGCATCCCGCCACAGCGCCTGCGTTCGCTCGATATGCGCGCCATCGATGTGCTCCTCGAGCCACTCAAGCAGATCGCGTGGATCTCTTCTTTCGATCGTTTTCATATTATTTTTCACCTGAAACTATACTTTTATCAATATTTGCATTTATGAAAGTGCTTTCATTTCATTTTGAGAAACAGGCGGGATTCCGCCGGTTTGTTCTGAATCCCGCCTGTTCTGATCCTTTTTCAGTTGTGATTAATCGAAGTTATAGTACTTGCCGACCGCTGCGAGCGACTTCTCCTTGGCGATACGTACGTTGTCGTCGTGATCGAGTTCATAATATTCCGGACGGAACAGTTCGACCGTACACACACCGTCAAAGCCAATGCGGTTTAAGATCTCGCACGTGCGCTTGTGGTCGAGGCACCCTTCGCCCGGCCACAGACGCTTGTCGTCGAGCAGATACGGCGCGCCGATCGGCAGATTCTCACAGTCGTTCAGATGGTAGGCGAAGATCTTCTTCGGATCCGCCTTTTCAAGATCCTCCCAATGCGAATCCATCGCATGGAAATGATACGTGTCGAGCGTAATGCCGACGTTGTCGCGCTGCGCCGCCATGACGACGTCATACGCCGTGCCGAACTGATTGATTGAGCAGCCCGGAACACCGCAGAACTCAAGCGACACACGCATCCCGTGCGGCGCGATCTTATCGGCGATGTGGCGGATGCGCGCAACAGCCTCTTCCTTGATCTCTTCAATTGAAAGATCCTTTTTAATGTTGAAGGTCGGCACCGTGATAAGCATTTTCATGCCGACGGCGTTGCAAACCTTGATGATAAAGTCGATCTCACGATCCATCGCCTCTTCCTCGTCAGGAGAAAGCTGGTTGAAGAACTCAAGCGTGTTGTACGCCCACGGTTTTAATCTGTGCGAGCCAAACCACGCGGCCAGTTCGTCGAGCGTATGCTCTTTTAAGTACTCCTTGATGCAGTCAAAGCGCATTTCGATATAATCGTAGCCGTATTTCTCACACGCTTCGAGGTCCGCCATCAGCGATTGGCCCTTGCACTTGAGGGCCGTCGCCTCGTTAAAGCCCAGTTTCATTTTCTTTTCTCCTTCTCATCCTGTGCTGCCGACACATATTCGCGCAATCCGCCCCCGGAAAGCATCTTTTTCCGTGCAGGATGCAGCAGCGTACGTTTTTATTCGCCTCCATTATATACTTGCGTGCGCGTGCACGCAATATGGCAAAACAGCCAACAAGTCCACACATTTTTCGTGTTATTCGACAATTGATTTTCATGCAACGCAGCGGCGGGCGCAAAGCACTGCGCGCCCGCCGTGTGGATCTCAGCCTACCGATCCTCTTTTGCTCCACCATGGCAAAAGGTAAACTGAGCGAACGGTCAAGATAAGCTGCATTGTGCCGCAGGTGCAAGAGCAGGCTGCCTGGGCCGTGCGCCCGATTTTGTTGACCCGGAAACAGCGCATTTTGATGCTGTTTTTCAGCTTTTCCCCAAGGGGCATGCGCGTCTCAAACGCAAGCGTGCTTGTGCCTGAAAGCGATCGGAACGCTGCATTTTTCCACAGCTCCGCTACAGGTTGTACTTGGTTTTCAGCAAAATATCGGTGTAATAAAACTCCCGCTCCGGCGCATTGCCGCTGTTTAAGTAGTCGAAGAGAATGCGCAGCGGCTGGTATCCCTGCACATGCGCGTTCTGATCGATGACAAAGCTGATGATGCCGTCCTTCAGCCCCCGCTCCGTCTCGGGGATCGTATCATAACAAACGACGCGCGTTTTTCCTGCGCGCCCCGCTTTGCGCAGCGCCCGGCAAACACCTGCCTGCCCGCTCGCGGCGATAAAAACACCGGCAAGATCTGCATGCACATCCAGCGTGCGCAGCGTGATTTCCTCCGCGCGCGCATCGTCGTCAAAGCACGTGCGCGGCCCGAGCAGCTCGACATCCGGCGCGCTTTGCCGCATCTCGCGCACAAAACTGTCCGAACGTTCCCGGTGCGAACGGTTGGTCAGATAGCCCGTCAGCACCAGCACGGTTCCCCTTCCTCCGGTGATCATGTTCATAAGCCCCGCCGAAGCGCGGCCGCCCTTTTCATGGTCCTGCCCGACAAAGCACAGCCGCTTTGTTCCCTGGATATCGGTATTGAACGTCACGCATGGAATACCCTTGTCTGCAAGGGCGTCGATGCGCTGCGCAATCAGCGCGTCGTCCGCCGGGCTGAGCACAAGGCCGTGGATCCCCTCGGCAACCAGCGCATCAATAACGCGCGCCTGGGCCCGCGCGTCGGTCACCTCCATCTCACGCACAACGAGCTCCGCGCCGAGG
>CAKTWY010000261.1 GCA_934630445.1 uncultured Eubacteriales bacterium | reverse complement strand
CCGCTTCCGTCCGCTCTCCGCGCCGGTGCGGATTACGACAAGGGGCTGGTTGCCGGACATAAAGGCGGAATATTTGTCCTTCTTTTCCGCGAAGGACATGTCGTAATAGCTGCCCGCCTCCGGCTTGCCGTCCGTGTAATAGGTGACGGAACCGATTTTTTCTTCCGGCACCCATATTTCGACCGTGTCGGCCGCGACCCACCGCACGCCCGAGCGGCTGTAAGCCGTGCCGTAAAAGCCCTCGAGCGCGGTGATGCCGTCTTCGTAACCGGCCCGGTCCTTCGCGCTGAGCCCCATTGCTTCGCACGCTGCGCCGTAGCCGTAAAAAGCGCCGAGCGTCGTCCAGTGGTGGTCGGTGTTGTAGTAGATCGCCTCGTCCTTATGCGCCTGAAGCGCCGCGAGCGTATCAATATAGCGCACCTCGCTGCCGAGCGCCGCGCGGATCTCGTCGATGAGCGCTCCCTGGTCCGCGCCGGGCGCGTTTTCCGGCAGCTTATCCCGCCAGACATAGGACGAATTGGGGATGAGCGTGAAATAGACGGGCATGTCCGTCCGCTGGCAGAAGCGCCGCACGGAAGCGATGTTTTTCTCCACGCGCGCCGCGTCCGGCGCGTCGAAGCGCTCCGTGAGGAAGCCGTCCTTCCCGAAATACACGCCGTTGTTCTCCTGCTTGCCGCTCGCGCGCTCCGCGGCGGCCTTGACGGCGATAAAGCCGTCGCGCCAGACGAACTGGTCCGTCACATACGTCTCATAATCGGCAGTGAAATTGCCGAAAAAGAGGGATTTGACGCTCAGCTCCGGCCGCGCGGCGAGATAGCGGTTCTCATCCTCGGAAAAGCTCCGATCCGGCGTGAAGAGATTGATGACGAAAAAAACGCCGATAAAGCCGCAGAATACCGCGATGGCGAGCAGATTTGCCTTTCGATTCATTTCCCTTCCACCTCCTAAAACCGGAAATACAAAAACGGATTATACGTCGCGTCCACGAGGTACGCCGTACAGATAAACAGGAGCGCCGCCGTGAGCGCGGGCAGAAGCCACGCACGCGCGTCCGCGCGCAGGCGCTTTTCATACAGGTTCTTCAGCAGCGGCGTGGACGCAACGGCGAGTATGACGAGCATCGGCAGATAGCTTTTGAGGTAATAAAGCGCCGCCGCGTCGATCGCCGGCGCGCCCGCCGCGCCGATCATTACGAGGAAATAGCCCCACATCTGCGGCAGATTTTCGATGGAGAAAAGCGTCCAGCCGAACACGATCAGCACGAGCGCATACAGGTGGCGCACCGGGCGCGGCGCCTTGTCCAGCAGCTTTAACAGAAACGCTTTTTCAAGCATCAGGATCAGCGCGTAATAAAGCCCCCAGAGCACGAAGTTCCAGCTCGCGCCGTGCCAGATGCCCGTGGCCAGCCAAACGAGCAGCAAATTGCGGTAGGTCATCAGGCGGCCCCTGCGGTTGCCGCCGAGCGGGATGTACAGGTAATCGCGGAACCACGAGCTGAGCGAAATATGCCACCTGCGCCAGAAGTCGGTGATGCTCTGCGAAATATACGGATAATTGAAGTTGCGCAGGAATTCAAACCCCAGCATCCGCCCCAGGCCGATGGCCATGTCCGAATACCCGGCAAAGTCGAAATAGATTTGGAAGGTGTAGGCGATCATCCCCAGCCATGCGCCCGCCACAGTGAGCTCCGAGACGGGCGCGGCCTTATACACATCCCACAGCATGCCGATATTGTTGGCCAGGAGCACCTTTTTGCCCAGTCCTACCATAAAAATGGAGATGCCGCTTGTGAACTGATCGACGTTTTCCCGCCGGTGGTCGAGCGCTTCGGCGACCTCCTTGTACTTCACGATCGGCCCGGCGATCAGCTGCGGAAAGAGCGTCACGTACGCGCCGAAATTGACGATGTTCTTCTGCATGGGCGCGTCGTTGCGGTATACGTCGATCGTGTAGCTCATCGTCTGGAACGTGTAGAAGGAGATGCCGATCGGCAGCGCGATGCCCAGCGGCTTCAGACCGCCCAGCCCGGGGATCAGCGCGAGGTTTGTCGCGATAAAATCGTAATATTTAAAAAAGATCAGAAGCGAGAGATTGATCACGACCGACGCGACGACAAAGCGCCGCGCGACGGCGCCGTTGGCGCGGTGCTTTTCGATCATGTATCCGCATGTATAATCGACAAGCGTCGAGAAGATCATAATCACGATATACAGCGGCTCGCCCCAGCCGTAAAAGACGAGGCTGACCGCAAAAAGAACGAGGTTGCGGAATCTGCGCGGCACGATATAGTAGATCGCCAGCACGACCGGCAGATAGATAAACATAAACAGAAGACTGCTGAAAACCATATCGGCAAAGTCCTTTCAAATTTTGATGCGGAGCAGGGGAGACTGTACGCTTTTCCGGCCGCAGGGTGCGGCGCTGTCATCCTGAGCGTCAGCGACTTGCCCACTCGTCGGAATCGTCGCTCGGCGTCGCCTTAATGGGCTTCCTTCAACTCCGTTCCTCCTCCGCAAACACGCTCCCTTTTTCCGCCCCGGCAGCGGTCGCGTATTTGCCCCCTCCGGGGCACGCGAGGATCCCGTCCGTAGAACAGAAGGCCTTGTTGACCGGAGTACGCCCTCCTACATACGGGATTCTTCGGCCTCA
>CAKTWY010000260.1 GCA_934630445.1 uncultured Eubacteriales bacterium | reverse complement strand
GGAGGGAACCGAACCGATCGTTCGCAAGATCGACGGCACGCTTCCGCTTTCGCTGGTCGGCTGCCAGGGCATCGCCGTGCTCGCAACGAAGGATCCGCTGACAGTACGCGGCTTTATTCCCGACACGAGCGCGTATAAGACTGCGGTTGTCAAGCGCAGCTACGCCGACCGAATTGAGACAGAGGACGGCACGTACAAAGTCTCCCGCACGGCGAAGCTCGTTGTCAATGGCACCCTTACCAATTACCAGAGCGGATGGTACGATCTGACCTCCGGCATGAAGATCAATCTCTTCTATACCAAAGCCGGCAGTATCTCGCTCGTGTCAGCCGAGGCGAATACGAGAACCGGCGCTTCCTCGATATACGGCGTCAGTTCCTTCTCCGTGCCACAGTCGGCCAACGTCATCAAAAACAGCATGCCGGCCACGCGCGCAGACCTGAGAAAATATGATGCGGTTTATTACAGCGCAAGCGACAATACCGTATATGCCTCCGACAAAAAGCTCAAAGGCGTATACGAAAGCGGCACGCCGTCATACAATTACCCCTCCAGCATCGTCGTCAGCGGGAAAACCTTTTCCGTTTCCGAAAGTGCCGCAACCTGGTTTGAGAACATTAAGATTGGTTCCCAAATCGTGCTGATTCTCGACGCAAACGGCAGCGTCGCCGCAGCTTTTCCTGCAGGCGAGGTCGCCTTTGACCAGTACGGCATCCTTCTGGAGCTGTCGGAGAGCGAAGCGAAAATCTATCTTCTGAATTCCGGCGTGACTATCACCGGAAAGCCGAATCTGTCCGGCACGACGACGCTCGTCGCCGGGCGCGAGGTGTCTGCGCTCTATCAGCTCACCGGCCGTCTGGTCAAGGTAACGCCGCTGAAAGAGGGGCTTTCCTTCTCCTCTGTACCTTACGATAAGACTGCTACCGGCAATTGGGATCTTGCCAGCGGAAAAATCGGTTCCAAAGAGGTCTCCCCGCGCGTGCGGATCTATGACCAGCCTGTTTCCGGCGCGCCGCTGACCGAGATCATGCTTTCGGACATTCCCGTCTCTTCCGTCTCCTCGTCCAAGATTCTGCACACCACCAGCGATTTTGCCGGCAGAGTTGATCTGATTATCCTCGACAACGTAACCGGAGAAGGCTTTACCTACGGCATCCTTACGGGTGAAACAGTGGAGCAGACAGGTGATCCATGGGACACCAACGGCGATGGGAAGATCGACGAGCAAGACAAGCCGACCGTCAACACCTATCACTCCGTCACCCTCACCACGCCCGACGGAGCAAACTCGTATCCCACGCAGTCTCTGCGCGGCGTGACCGGCGTGCCGGGCGCTGTTGCCAAGAATCAGAGTGCAAACGTAAACGCGCTTTATGAAATTCTCACCGAACGCGTGAGCGTCACGCGCGACGCGTTCGACGGCTCGAAGGCCATCAAAACTGCGGACAATTATATTCCGCTTGCCGACGACGTCATCGTCTATGTGCCTGCGGACGAGCGGTTCATCTCCCTTTCTGAGGCGCGCGCAAATTACGAGACGTTTACCTGCTACTGCGACCGTGCGCCGGCGGATGGCGGCATCGTGCGCATTATCTATGTCCAATAAAATCAGTATGCAAAAGCCGGAGGGCACGTCACTGTACGTGCCCTCCGGCTTTTTGCATATTGGACCACCTGCCGGTGTGGTTTCAAGTTTGAGGAACACGCGCTATTTTCTTTCATGCTCCCGACATTCCTCCGCGCGCCGCTGCACGGCATCCCAGTCGATGAGGGAAAACCAGGCGGCGATGTAATCCGCACGCAGATTCTGATATTTTAAGTAATAGGCGTGCTCCCACACATCGATCAGCAGGAGCGGCTGCACGCCGTAAGGCAGCACAGTATCCTGATCCTTTGTCTGAATGATTTTAAGACCTTCCGGCGCGCACACGAGCCACGCCCAGCCGGATCCGAAAACGCCCTTCGCCGCGTCGGAAAGCGCCTTCTGAAAAGCGCTGAACGACCCAAACGCACGGTCAATTTCATCCGCCAGCTTCCCTTCCGGGCGATTCTCTTCCCGCGGCGGACGCATCGAGTCAAAATACAGGTTGTGATTATACACGCCGCCGGCATTGTTTTTCACATCCCGGCGAATTTCTTCCGGCAGAGCGCCAAGGTTTTTCAGCAGCCGCTCCAGGGTAAAGCCATGATACATCGGATACGGTGCCAGGGCCCGGTTCAGATTGTCGACATACGTTTGCACATGCCGGTCATGATGGATCTCGACCGTGCGCGCGTCGATTGCAGGCTCGAGCGCATCATATGCATACGGCAGGGGCTTAAGAGTAAACGGGTAACTGTTTTCAGGCATAAAAATCCCCTCTCCACTTTGATACTACATTCTATGGAGAGGGGTGACAGCAGTGTTCCTCCGGGCTGACGGTTTATTCTTGATCCGCATCTTCCGCAAATGCGGGAGCGGGATCGAACGGACACGGCTCCCAGCCGTAGACGGACAGATCGACCGTATCGTCGCTGCGCACCTCGACGCCCTCCGCCTCAAGAAGCCTGCGCTGGACCTCGGCGCCGCCGAAGGCAAACGCAGGCGCGAGCGCGCCGAAGCGGTTCAGCACCCTGTGACACGGAATGACGCCCGGCATGGGATTTGCATGCAGGGCATAGC
>CAKTWY010000259.1 GCA_934630445.1 uncultured Eubacteriales bacterium | reverse complement strand
CGGGCAGCACATGGCTTTGATCGACATGTCCCATCTCACCTTCGGCTTTGACGCCGAAGCGATTTTTGACGACGTATCCGTTCAGCTTGATACGGACTGGCGCCTGGGCCTGATCGGCCGCAACGGCCGGGGAAAGACGACGTTCCTGCGGCTTTTGCAGGGGGCGTACCCCTGCACGGGCACGATCACGGCGAATACGGCGTTTGACTACTTTCCCTTTGACGTGGAGGACACCGCGCAGGACACGCTCAGCGTGGTGCGCGCGGCCATCGCGCCCTTTGACCGCTGGGAGGCGCGCATGGCTTTCCTCGCCGCGCGCGGCGACGAGGCGGCCATGCAGGAATACGGCGAGGTCTGCGAGCGCTATCAGAGCGCGGACGGATACACCATCGACGAGCAGATCGCCCGCGAGGCGGGCCTGCTCGACGTACCGGAGGAGGTCCTCGTCCGGCCGTTTTTCACACTCAGCCACGGCGAACGGACGAAGCTTCTCCTCGCGGCGCTTTTTCTGAAAAAGAACAACTTTCTGCTTATTGACGAGCCGACCAACCACCTTGACCTGCACGGCAGGCGCGTCATCGGCGAGTATCTGGCACGCAAGAGCGGCTTCATCCTCGTTTCGCACGACCGCGCGCTGCTCGACAGCGCCGTCGACCACATCCTTTCCATCAACCGCTGCGATATCGAGGTGCAGCGCGGCAATTACACGAGCTGGAAGGAGAACCGCGACCGGCACGACGCGTTTGAGCGCGCGGAGAATGAAAAGCTCATGCAGGATATCGCCATCCTGCAGGCTTCCGCCGGGCGCGCGGGCGCGTGGAGCGACGCGCTTGAGCGCTCCAAAATCGGCGCGCATGCGGCGGACCGCGGCTTTATCGGCCATAAAAGCGCCAAGATGATGAAACGCGCAAAGACCATCGAGCGCCGCTGTGAGGAGAAGATCGAGCAGAAACGCGAACTTTTCAAAAACATTGAACAGGCCGACAGCCTGAAGCTGCACCTTCTCAAGCCGCCGCGGAAGCGCCTGGTCGAGGTGGAGCGCCTCGCCGTCGATTACGGCGCACGCGTGCTTTTCTCCGGTCTTTCTTTCACGGTAGAAGCGGGCGAGCGCGTCGCGCTCACCGGCCCGAATGGGAGCGGGAAGTCGAGCGTGCTGGGGCTCCTTCTCGGCAGGGATGTGCCGCACACCGGCGCGGCGCGCGTCACGCCGGGCACGGTGATCTCCCACATCCCGCAGGACACGTCCTTCCTGCGCGGCAGCCTGGACGATTTTATCGCCGCGCGCTCGCTCGACGGCAGCCTGCTGCGCGCCATTCTCCGCAAGCTTGATTTTACCCGCGCGCAGTTTTCACGCGATCTGGCGGACTACAGCGGCGGGCAGAAGAAAAAGGTTCTCCTCGCCGCGGCGCTCTCCAGGCCCGCGCACCTGCTTGTCTGGGACGAACCGCTCAATTTTATCGATATCCTTTCGCGCGAGCAGATCGAAGCGCTCCTCCTGCGCGAAGGGCCGACCATGCTCTTTGTCGAGCACGACGCCATGTTTATCAAAAATGTCGCGACGAAAACCGTCGCCGTGGGGGAAATGAAATGAGAGGGAACACGCCCCTCGGCACGCTCAGGGGCCTTCGTGGCAACACACGCCTGTGCGTGCTGACCGAGCCGATGTTCGGCATTCCGCACTACCTGTATCTTCCATACGTGTCGCTCTATATGAGCGAGCTCGGCGTCAGCGATGCGCGCATCGGCATGATCGTGAGCGTGGGGCTTTTGTTCCAGGTGCTCGCGACGTTTTTCGGCGGCGCGTTTGCCGACAAGTACGGCCGGCGGCGCACGACTTTTGTGGCCGATACGCTCTCGTGGAGCATCCCCACGCTGCTGTGGACCTTTGCGCGCAATGAGTGGTGGTTTTTTGCCGCGGCGGCCGCCAACGCGACGTGCGTCGTCGCCGACAACGGCTGGAACTGCCTGCTGGTGGAGGACTGCCCCAAGCGCGAGCTTGTCGATGTATATACGCTCGTGAGCATGGCGGGGCTGCTTTCGGTGTTCTTCGCGCCCCTGGCCGGCGTGTTCGTGCGCCGCTATACGGTGGTGCCGACGATGCGCGTGCTCTATTTCATCGCCTTCGCGTTTATGACCGCAAAATTTATCCTCCTCTACACCCGCGGCACGGAGACGAGCGTTGGCCGCGCGCACATGCGCGAAATGGGCGGCACGCCGCTTTTTGCGCACCTCGGGCGCTATCCGGCGGTTTTCAAAAAGCTTGTGCGCTCGCGCGGGGCGATGCTCGCGCTGATGATCCGCATCCTTCTGTCGGTGACGAATATGGTCGCGGCGAATTTTTTTGCACTCTATGCCGTCGGCGCGCTCGGCGTTCCCGCCGAATATATGAGCTATTTTCCCATGGTGCGTGCAGCGATCGCGCTCTTTTTCATGCTTTTCCTGCAGCGGAGCATGGCGCGTATGCCCCTGCGCCCGATGATGGCGGCGGGCGCTGCGCTTTATATCGGCGCTACGGCGGCGCTGCTCCTCGCAGGGCGCGCGGGCGGCCTTCTCCTGGCCGTTTACGTCGTGTGCGACGCGGTGGGCTTTTCGCTCTTCGTGCCGCGCAGCGATTCGATCTACACGCTTTTCATCGACCGGGAGGAGCGCGCGGTGATGACGTCGCTCAC
>CAKTWY010000258.1 GCA_934630445.1 uncultured Eubacteriales bacterium | reverse complement strand
CTGCATCAAACCCGGATCCGGAATATCCGTCTGTCGTAAAAACAAAAAGCTGCGTATCGAAAAGAACAAAAGGGTGTTCTTCGATACGCAGCTTTTTCAAATATACGGTTGCCGGCAGACACCGACTCCCGATCATGCGATCGGGCCAGCAAGACTGTCATGCCGCTCCATTTCGCGCATGACGAACGAACAGAGCTGAAAAACGGCCTGCTCCTGCACCTGAAAAGCGCTCCCCTCCGTGTGACTGCGCAGGGCAGAACGTACCGCGGTGCAAAGCTTCGGGTCCACTGTATCAAGCGCCCAGCGCCCTCCTGCCTCTTTGGAGAGCATGCGCCCCGTCCTGAGGTATGCAAGCGTACGGCAGAGATTGAGCACATAGGAAGCAGGCGCCGCCTTCATGCCGCCCTCAGCGTCCGCCAAGTCGCTCATCACACTGCTGAGATATTCTTTTTGCGGCACCTCACCGAACACATCCTCCACCCGTTCACCGCAAAGCGCGAGCCCCGCGCTGCGCACGACGGCAAAATGCGCGGCAAGGTCCGGGTCCAGCCCATGCATCCCGGCACAGTAAGCCGGAAGATCGCTCTGCGCGCGGGCCAGATGCATACCGGAAAAGTGGAACTCATACGGCGCCGGGCAGCGCGGCGCGGCGCAGCTCCTTTTTAAGACCACGCTCATTTCAAAACCCTTGGTCGGCGCAGCCACCCAAAGATCGATCAGCACGCGCGCCATCGCCTCTTTCTGCACGTCAGACGGCTGCTCATACGTCACGACCAGCAAATCAATATCCCCCGTCGCCCAGTGAAAACCGCCCAGCGCCAGCGAGCCGTGCATATAAACGCCCGTCAGGTTTGCGCCCAAAATACCGGCATAGATCCGCGCCACCTGCCCTGCAAGGCGTTTGGCGCGTTCGGCTTCCTTTTCAGCCCGCCCCATCAGGCCTGTCCGTCTGCCTTTTCAAGAAGATTCAGCCATTCCCCGCTCGACGCGTCCGAGGGCATGCGCCAGTCTCCGCGCGGGGAAAGGCTGACCGATCCGATCTTCGGCCCGTCCGGCAGGCAGGAACGCTTGAACTGCTGGGCAAAGAAGCGGCGGTAAAAAATCTTCAGCCATTTGTCGACCGTCGCCGCATCAAACTCGCCGCGGAAGGCGTGCAGCGCGAGCCTGCGCACCTTGTCGGGCGACGCGCCCCAGCGCACAGCGTGATAAAGGTAAAAGTCATGCAGGTCGTACGGCCCGACAAGGTCCTCCGTGCGCTGGGCGATCTCCCCGTCGTCCTGCGCCGGAAGAAGTTCCGGGCTCACCGGCGTGGCGAGAATATCGTACAGCACGCCGCGAAGCGCCTCGCCCTGCGCCGTATCGGCGGCGTATTTGACGATATAGCGCACAAGTGTTTTCGGTACGGAGGCGTTGACGCCGTACATCGACATATGATCGCCGTTATAGGTCGCCCAGCCGAGCGCCAGCTCGGACAGATCGCCCGTTCCGATGACAAGGCCGCCCTCCGCATTGGCGATATCCATGAGCACCTGTGTGCGCTCGCGCGCCTGCGCGTTTTCATACACCACGTTGCGCTCGCCCTCGTCATGCCCGATATCGCGAAAATGGCTGCGCACGGAGGCAGAAATGTCGACGCACCGAAGCGTGACGCCGAGAAGTTCGGAAAGCTTCTCCGCGTTCGACTTTGTGCGCGCCGTCGTGCCGAAGCACGGCATCGTGACCGCGATCATCTCCTCTCTCGGCTTGCCGATCAGATCAAAGGCGCGCACCGCCACAAGCAGCGCCAAACAGCTGTCCAGCCCGCCCGAAATGCCCACGACCGCGCGCCGGGCACGCGTATGAAGAAGCCTGCGCTTCAAGCCGTGCGCCTGCATGGTGAGGATTTCCTCGCAGCGCGCGCTCAGGCGCGCCTCTTCGGACGGAACAAACGGCCGCGGGTCCACAAAGCGCGTAAGCGTCGTCTCCGCCACCCCCATCAGGAATTCGACGCGCTGATACCCTTTCGCACCGGCCGCATCAAACACGCGGATCTTGCGCCGCTCGAGCGCCAGCTTTTCCACGTCGATCTCCGTCACTGCGACGCCGCCGCCAAACGGCTTTGCCTCGGCGAGGAGCGTTCCATTCTCGCAGATGAGGTTGTGCGCGCCGAACACCATGTCCTGCGTCGACTCCCCCTCTCCGGCGTCGGCGTAAACGTAGCCGCACACGAGCTTCGCCGACTGCGTGCCGACAAGCGTGCGCCGGTAGTCGGCCTTGCCGATGGTCTCGTCGCTGGCGGAGAGGTTCACGACGATCACCGCGCCCGCCGCCGCATGCTTCGCGCTCGGCGGCTCAGGTACCCAGAGGTCCTCACAGATCTCACACGCAACGGTGAACGCTTCCATCGCGGCGCAGGTGAAAAGAAGCTTTGTGCCGAAAGGTACTGCCTCTCCGTTGAAGCGCGCAACGCCGTTTTCAGCCGGCGCTTGGGAAAAATGGCGTTTTTCGTAAAATTCGTTGTAATTGGGGATATTGCTCTTCGGCACGAATCCGAGCACCTGCCCGCGATACAGCGCCGCCGCACAGTTGTAAAGCCGGCCCTCGTGCACAAGCGGCGTGCCTACAAAAACCAGCATATCGTATCCGACGCTCTCGCGTGCGATATCGCCGAGCGCGCGCTCGGCCGCGCGGATGAGCGCATC
>CAKTWY010000257.1 GCA_934630445.1 uncultured Eubacteriales bacterium | reverse complement strand
GCCGAGTCCCGTGCCGCCGGTCTGCTTCGAGCGGCTCTTGTCAACACGGTAAAAACGCTCGAAGATCCGCTCACAGTGCTCCCCGGCGATGCCGATGCCCGTATCCTCCACGATCAGGCGGACCATGCCGCTTTCATGCAGCGTGCGAACGATGACGCTTCCGCCGGGCTTGTTGTACTTGATGGCGTTGTCGCACAGGTTCGTTATAAGCTCTGAAAGCATCCCCTGCCCCGCAAGCACGGGAGCAGGCGCCCCTTCGCAGGAGAGGGCGACGTTCATCGTGTTCGCCAGCGGCTGCAGGCTGGAGGTGATCTCCCGGCAGACGGCGGCGGCGTCCACCTTCGTGAGCGTCACGCCCATCCGCTCGTCCAGCTTCGACAGGCGGATGATATCCTCGATGAGCGAGAGCAGGCGCGCCGCCTCCCTGGAAATGCGCGAGGCGAACAGCCGCACGTCTTTTGCTGTGTGCGCCATGCCGTTTTCAAGCATTTCCGCATAGCCGCTGATGGATGTCAGCGGCGTTTTCAGCTCGTGTGAGACATTGGCGGAAAAATCGCGCCGGACCTTTTCGGCCTTTTGCTGCTCGGTCTGATCGACAACGAGCACCATCGCGCCGTTCAAGATGCCGTCTTTGTAGATGGGGCTGGCGTAGATGTGGCATGCGCGCTCATGGATCTCGACGAGCAGGTCGTTGGCCCGCCCGTCCAGCGCCATCGCGACCGTGCTGATGAACTGCGTGTTGCGGGAGAGCGTCACGATGTTCTTCCCGCCGTATTCGCCGCTCTCCGCGCCGAGCAGCTTCTGCGCCGCGGCGTTGGAGGAGAGCACCGTGCGGTTCATGTTCACGATGATCATGCCCTCGCGCATGTTGCGCGTCATGGTGCGCAGTGTGCTGCGGTCCTGCCGCAGCTCCCGCGCCTGCACGGCAAGCTCGTCGTCCTGCCGGATGAGCTTGTTCATCAGCGGGGCGAGTTCGTCGTAATATTCAATGTTTTTGTAGTTGGCCGATTCGATCTTTTCCCCCAGTTTGTCGATCGGCCGGCAGATCCACGCGGCCAGCTGCCCGGACGCGCCCAGCGCCAGAAACAGGATTACCATAAACGCAAACGACGCATATGGAAGAAGCGGCGCGAAAAAGCCTTCCATACTCTTTGCCAGGCATGCCGCGCGCAGGATGCTCCCGTCAGGGAGAAGCATGGCGTAATAAAACATCTCCTCGCCCTTGGGCGTCTGATAGCGCGATTCCCCTTCGCCGCGCCGCAGGGCTGCCGCGATTTCCGCATGGGTGCGGAGGTTCTCCGTCGAGAGGCCGTCGAATACCGTGTCGTACAGCACGACCTTTTCCGGCGATATGAGGGAAAAGCGCAGCTCTGTCGAGGTCTGGTCGAGGTGGCGCAGCGTGATGATCTGATCGCGCCCGCTCGTCTCAATGGCCTTCGCGACCATCGTGCAGCTGTCGCGCAGCTCCTGAAAGGTCTGCCCCGGATAGATCTGAAAGCACACGATGGCAGTTGCGATCATCGCGGCAAACGCCGCGATGATCGATAAGAGCGCTATGGATAAAAACACCCTTTTTTTCAAACGCCTCAGCCTCCGACCGTGTCGTCGATTTTGTAGCCCACCCCGCGGATGGTCTGCACATAGCTTCCACAGTCCGCAAGCTTGCGCCGCAGGCTCTTGATATGCATGTCGACCGTGCGGCTTTCCCCTTCAAAATCAAAGCCCCACACCGCTTCCATCAGCTTGTCGCGGCTCATGACAAGGCCCTGATTCTGCATCAGATAGTACAGCAGCTCAAATTCCTTGTATGTCAGGCGCACCTCGCCCTCATCCACCGTGACGGCGCGCCGCGCCGGGTCGAGCGTGATGCGTCCGCACACGCACAGCGCCGTATCCTGCGCCGGCGCGGGCCTGGCGCGGCGCAGCACCGCGCGGATGCGCGAGAGCAGCTCCATGACGCCGAAGGGCTTGACCACATAGTCGTCCGCCCCGGCGTCGAGCCCGCGCACCCGGTCGTACTCCGCCGTCTTCGCCGTAAGCATGATGACCGGCACAGAGGAGAGCGCCGGCGTTTCCTTCATCGCGCAGAGGACGGAAATGCCGTCCTGCCCGGGCAGCATGATGTCAAGCAGCACAAGGTCGGGCGGATCCTGCTCCAGCCGGGGGAGAAGGCCCTCCGCGCTCTCATATCCTTCCGCCTCGTAGCCGCTGCCGCGCAGCGCGTACAGCACCAGCTCGCGGATGCTTTCGTCGTCTTCCACACAGATGATCCGGTTCATATCGTTCTCCTTTTTCTGTCTGCAGCCGGGCGCGCATTGCCGCGCGTGAGACCCGGCCCGGCTTGCGCGCGCCCGCAGCCGCCTGCTGATTTACACAATTTTCGCGCTTTTGTGCGTTCCGGTGATGGAAAACACCACCCACTCGGCAATATTCACCGCGTGGTCGCCGATGCGTTCAAAATATTTTGCGATCATGAGAAAATCGATCGCCGTCTCACTGCTTTCGCGTTCGCGCCGGAGCAGGGCGGCGATCTCGTCGCGCACGCGGCTGAAAAGCCCGTCCACCACGTCGTCGTAGGCGATCACTTCGTTTGCGCGCGCCTCGTCGCGCGCGATAAACGCGTCGATCGCCCCTTTCACCATGTGGATAGTCGCCTCCGCCATGCGCGGGATGTGTTCCAGCTCGAGCGCGCCGCCGCGCGGCAGCGTCAGAGCGGTATCGGAGATGTCGAGCGCCTGGTCGCCGATGCGCTCCATATCCGTGATCATCTTCAGCG
>CAKTWY010000256.1 GCA_934630445.1 uncultured Eubacteriales bacterium | reverse complement strand
GTGCTGCATATATGCAGCACCCTTTTTGCACTGTGAAAAGCCCGCTTTTATAAGGTTCCGTCCGCTTACTCCAGCTCCAGATGACGGCGCATCAGCCATGAGATGAGGAAGAACGCCCCTGTGCCGAGCGCGAGTGAAAAGGCCAGCGCGATCCAAAGATACGCTGAAAACGGCCCGCGGATGAGCGCAAAGGTCTCCATCTGCGCTGTGGGAACGATGCTGCCGCGCAGCATCGGCACGCCGTAGATCGCCGCGCCGATCAGCCCCATCGCGATGCTCTGCGCCTGGCCGATGACGAAGTACGCCGCTACGCCGGCGATGATCTTGTGCCGGCGCAGCTGCCGCAGGTTCGCGACCGCCACGGCGAGGTACAGCATCAGCACCGATTCGACCGCCGAGACGAGCATCAGCGCACCCAATGCCCACGGGAAGGAGCCGAACTGCCAGATGTTTGCGCGCAGATAGCGCATCGCATACACGGCCTGCTGCGAAAATTCCCGCCAAAAGTCCTGCGGCACGCCGATGAGCAGGCACACGGCGACGCTCGCCGCGCCGACAAGCAGCAGGAGCAGCAGCCAGATCAGCGCCACCAGGCATTTGGAAGCGACGACCGCCTCCGCGCGCACGGGCAGAGACAGCGTCAGGTATCCCTGCGCGGTGTACACGCTGTCGTTAAAAAGCTTCAAAATGCCGAGAAAGGCGATCACGGCCGAGGCGATGACGACCGCCATGAGCGCGAGGGGAACGAACACGAAGAGCCATTCGTTCTGCAGGCGGATCGTCGTTCCCAGCAGCACCGCCATGAGGAAGATCGCCGCGTAAATGCCGACGAACGCGCGGTAAGAGCTTTTCAAGTCGAATTTCATCAGTTTGCCTAGCATTTGAACACCTCCCGGAAGAGCTGGTCGATCGACATGCCGTTTTTCTCGCGCACAGCGTCGACGTCGTCGCACAGCGCGATCTGCCCTTCCTTTAAAAAGACCACTGTGTCAAAGATGCGCTCCACATCGCCGATGAGATGCGTCGAGAGCAGGATGGAGCCGTCCTCGCTGTAGTTGTTGAGGATCGTGTCGAGGATCAGCTCGCGCGCGGCCGGGTCGACGCCGCCGATCGGCTCGTCAAGCACATACAGCTTTGCCCGCCGCGCCATTGTCAGCGTGAGCGACAGCTTCTCCACCATGCCCTTGGACATGGACTTTACGCGCATCGCCGGGTCCAGGCCCAGACGGTTCAAAAGCTCCGCCGCCTTGACGCGGTCAAAGTCGGCAAAAAAATCGCAGAAAATGTCCAGCGCGTCGCGCACGCGCATCCAGTCGGCGAAATACGCCTTGTCCGGCAGATAGGAGATCACTTTTTTGCTCTCCACGCCCGGAACATTCCCCAGGATCGACACCGTTCCCGTATATTCCTGCAGCATTCCGGTTAAAATTTTGATAAGCGTTGTCTTGCCGCTGCCGTTCGGGCCGAGAAGGCCCACAATGCGCCCGCCCTCGAGGTCGAGCGATACGTCCGAGAGCGCCGCCTTCTGTCCGTAGCGCTTGCTCAGATGCTCGATGTGTACCAGTTTTTCAGCTGTCATTGCTTTGTTCCTCCGCTTTCCTTCTCCTGCGCGCAGCGCACAAGCTCGAGCACCGGCTCGCCTGTCACGCCGAGGCCCCGCATCGCGCGCAGAAATTCTTCGATATAAGTTTGCGCCAGTTCCGCCCTCGCCATGCTGATCAGCTCCTCATCCGTAGTGACAAATCGCCCCGCCGTGCGCTCCGTGCGGAGCAGGTTTTCGCGTTCAAGCTCCGTCAGCGCGCGCTGCATCGTGTTCGGGTTTACGCCGAAGGCGGCGGCCATCTCGCGCACTGAGGCGACGCGCCCGCCCGGCAAAAGCTCGCCCGCTGCGATGCGCCGCTTCAGCTCCGCAATGATCTGCAGGTAGATCGGCACGTTCGACTGAAACATCGATTCCATGCGCTTTCTCCTCTCTGTACTATTGTACTAATGATATAATACAATAATACACGATGCGACGCATTTGTCAAGGGGGTGCACATAAATATTTCCAAAACATCGCTTGACAAAACCGGACAAAACTGGTAAACTTTAAACAATTAATAATGATTCCTATTATTGATAAAAAGGAGTGTTTTTTATGGCAAATTTAAAGGGCAGCAAGACAGAGGCCAATCTTCTCGCGGCGTTCGCGGGCGAATCTCAGGCGAGAAATAAGTACACCTATTATGCTTCCAAGGCGAAGAAGGAAGGCTACGAGCAGATCGCGGCGCTTTTCCTCGAGACGGCCAACAATGAAAAAGAGCACGCCAAAATCTGGTTCAAGCTCCTGCACGACGGTATCGGCGCCACGGCGGATAACCTTTTGGACGCCGCCCAGGGTGAGAACTATGAGTGGACGGATATGTATGCCACCTTCGCCAAAGAAGCGCGCGAAGAGGGCTTTGACCATATCGCAAAGCTGTTCGACGGCGTCGCCGCCATTGAGAAGGAGCATGAGGACCGCTACCGCGCGCTGCTCGCCAATGTTGAGGGCCATACAGTGTTCATCAAGGGCGAGAAGGTCATCTGGCAGTGCTCGAACTGCGGCCACATCCATGTCGGCGAGTCCGCGCCCGAGGTATGCCCTGTCTGTGCGCATCCGCAGGCGTATTTCCAGCTTCTTGCGAAGAATTATTAATCTCTCCCCTTTATACAGAAAACCGGCCGGCAGGAACTTCCTGCCGGCCGGTTTTGCTGTATGGATGGAAGGCGCGTTGAGAGGCGTGACTACATAC
>CAKTWY010000255.1 GCA_934630445.1 uncultured Eubacteriales bacterium | reverse complement strand
GTTCTGAATCACATATCAAGCAGCGCGCCGCGGACCCTGTGTCCGCGGCGCGCTGCTATTCTTTCATGTATTTTTTCGAAAAACGCCGTAACGCTGGCCAATATAATTGAGGAACGTAAAAAGCGCCATACCGAAAAGCATCGCCGCCTGCTCGCGCAGCGCCTGTTCCGTCTGCGGCGCCCAGCGCGCGAGCAGCGCTTCCACTGCGGGCTTCGCCGCCGAATATGCAATCAGGTAACAGACGGCGATATTCACTGCAAAGCGCGCCGCGCTTTGCACGAGCGCTGCTTTTGACGCAAATGTAAAGCGCCGGTTCAGAAAAAAGCTCATCACGCTGGCCAGCAGGTAAGAAAGCGCCGACGAGCCCCAGTACCCCATGCCCGCCCAGCGGTAAAACGCCAGCATGAGCACCGCGCCCACAATGGTATTGGCCGCGCCTACTGCCAAAAAGAGAACCAAACTCCGGTCAAAAAATGATTTCACGTTTCCCGCTCCTTGATCAGATACAGCGGCCGCCGCTTCGTTTCCAGATATGTCTTGGCCAGATACTGCCCAACGATTCCGGTGCAGAGCAGCTGTACCCCGCCTACAAAAAACATGATGCACGCCAGCGACGGCCAGCCCGAAACCGGATCTCCCCACACAAGCGTGCGTACAACGATCGCACATACGGCCAGAAAGGAAACCGCGCAGAACACAATCCCCAGCACCGCCGCCATCGCGAGCGGCGCGGTGGAAAATGCCGTGATGCCCTCGAGCGAATAGATAAAGAGCTTCCAGAACGACCATTTTGTCTGCCCGGCGGCGCGCTGGACGTTTTCATATTCCAGCCATTTCGTTCGGAAGCCGACCCAGCCGAAGATCCCCTTTGAAAAGCGGTTATACTCCCCCATTTGGAGCACTGCGTCAGTCATCTGGCGCGTCATCAGGCGAAAATCGCGCGCGCCGTCGACGATCTCAGTGCTGGAGATATGACGGATGAGCGCATAAAACATCCGCGCGAAGAAACTGCGCACGGGCGGCTCTCCCGCGCGGGAGACGCGGCGCGTCGCGGCGCAGTCAAACTCTCCCGAGCGTACCAGCGCGTACATCTCCGGCAGGAGAGACGGCGGGTCCTGCATGTCCGCGTCCATCACGGCAACATAATCCCCGGTGGACGCCTCAAGCCCGGCGTACAGGGCCGCCTCTTTCCCAAAATTGCGTGAAAAGGACAGATAACGCACGCGTTCATCCTTCGCACGGTATTCACGCAGGAGTGCAAGCGTTTTGTCCGTTGAACCGTCGTCCACAAAGAGAAATTCGAACACCTGCTCCGGCATGCTGCGCGCGACTTCATCTGCCGCCCGGTAAAACAGCGGCAACGCCTCTTCCTCGTTATAACAGGGCACTACGAGCGAAATGCGCTTCATTCCGTTTTCTCCTCTCTCCGGCAGGACTTTTTTGCGAGCATATCGACGCCAGCCGCAGCGCAGACCGCCATGAACAGATGCGGCATATACGCGTATCGCCCCTGCACTTCAACGAGCAGGAACGCGCAGAAACTCGCAAACACCACAAACGGCGCGGCGTACGCGCGCACAGCATGCTCCATTTCCGTCCGTTTTCGCCGTGCGCCCATGAAGGTTCCCCAAAAGGCAAGCAGGGTCATCACTGCGCGCACGCCGAAATCCGCTTCCTCCATCCAGGCGTAAACAGTCGCACCGTCGACCTCCCCTCCCCAGAGAAGGCGCAGCGTTCCCCCCTCGCGAAAATGACCGATGCCCCAGCTCAGCGCGCTTTTCACCCACATGGTCTTGATCTTTTCGCGCAGCAGATGCCGCCACTCGCCCGCAGGCATGCCGAGCCGCTCGGCGATGACGCGCTTTTCATAGGTGTCAAGCGCTTCCCCCGCGCCGTCCTGCATGTAGACACGCAGCATATCCGCCGCGTCCTGCACCGAATATTGGCCGCCCGTCTCGGCGTTGAGGCCGAGTACGAACTTCCACAGCGGGTTTTGATTGCGCAGGCCGTCTGCATGCAGGCCCGCTGTGCGCACGGCGGCATTTGCCCCCGCCATCACGCATACGAAGCCCAGCAGCAGCACAAGAAAACGCGCAGCCCATTTCCCCAACGCTTTCACGTTTTTTTCATGTACAGCCATAAAGAGCGTGTATGCGCCCAGCGCAGTCAAAAGGATCACGGCCTCCGGCCGCATAAGATTGCCCAGCGCTGCAAGCACGCCAGCGAGTGCGTATCGCCATATTCCCCAAGGCTCCAGCCGCCGCGCCAGGAACACCCACATCGCCGCAAGCAGAAAAAATGCTCCGAAGTGCTGATTGGTGAGAACCGGCGCGAGACACAGCGCCGACGGATAGATGAGATACAGCAGCGCCGCCATACGCGCCGCGCGCGGCGTGGCCGTCTCCCGCGCCGTCAGATACACCAGCGCATTGCTCCCCGCCATGACGACGCAGTTCACAAGCTGCAAAAAGCCCTCGCTGTCGCATATGCGCACAAAAAGCATCTCGACCCACGTAAAGGGCAGCTGATAAGGCCACAGCTGATAATACGCCTGGGATGCAAACGCTGTACTGCCCTGCGCCCACTCCCGCGCGGAGGCGAGCATGAGTGCAAAATCAGAGGTCACCGGAACGGCGACGCAGGCGGCCATGATCGCGCGGCTTGCAAAGCTCGCGCAGAAGAGCCACACGGCAAAATGCGGCGTTTCCCACCGGGAAAGAAAGACCATCAGCACGACAGCGGCCAGCGCCGCCATCACGCCGCTGTGCGCGCACATAAGAAGGA
>CAKTWY010000254.1 GCA_934630445.1 uncultured Eubacteriales bacterium | reverse complement strand
CACCAAGTCAAAATGCGACGCACTGAAGGAAAAGCTTTCCGGCGGAAAGACGAAGATCTACACCGCCCAGGTCGACGCGGACAATGTCGGCGAGCTTGTCGCGCTGATCGAGTCCTTCCGGCCGGACGTGGTGCTCAATCTCGCCCTTCCGTATCAGGACCTGACGATCATGGACGCGTGCCTGGCGACGAAGACAAACTATGTCGACACCGCCAACTATGAGCCGCTGGATACCGCGAAGTTCGAATACAAGTGGCAGTGGGCCTACCGCGAGCGCTTCGAAAAGGCGGGCATCACGGCGCTGCTCGGCAGCGGCTTCGATCCGGGCGTGACGGGCGTTTTTTCCGCGTACGCGCTGAAGCATGAATTTGACGAGATCAACTATATCGATATCCTCGACTGCAACGGGGGAGACCATGGCTATCCGTTCGCGACAAACTTCAATCCCGAGATCAACATCCGCGAGGTCAGCGCCAACGGCAGCTACTGGGAAGACGGGCACTGGGTCGAGACAAAGCCGATGGAGATCAAGCGCGTGCGTAATTTTGAGGGCGTCGGGGAAAAGGACATGTACCTCCTGCACCATGAGGAGATCGAGTCGCTGGCGCTGAACATCCCCGGCATCCGCCGCATCCGCTTCTTCATGACCTTCGGGCAGAGCTACCTGACGCATCTGAAGTGCCTGGAAAACGTGGGCATGACCTCCATCGAGCCGATCGATTACGAGGGGCACAAGATCGTGCCGCTGCAGTTTTTGAAGGCGGTGCTGCCCGATCCGGCGTCGCTCGGCCCGCGCACCGTGGGCAAGACGCACATCGGCTGCATCTTCCAGGGCAAAAAAGACGGCAAGGACAAAACGTACTATCTTTATAATATCTGCGACCATCAGGAGTGCTACCGCGAGGTCGGCTCGCAGGCGATCTCCTACACCACCGGCGTGCCGGCGATGATCGGCGCGATGATGCTCGTCACCGGCAAGTGGGCCAAGCCGGGCGTTTACAATATCGAGGAGTTTGACCCCGATCCCTTTATGGACGCGCTGAACCGCTACGGTCTGCCCTGGCAGGAGGACCGCAATCCGGAGCTGGTCGACTGATGGAGCGCGCATTACTGCTTGCGCCCTCGCCCGCGTATGTGGTGGACGAGCGGCTGGTGCGGCGCAATCTCGGCATATTAAAGGATGTGTCCGAGCGCGCGGGGTGCAGGATCCTGCTTGCACAGAAGGCGTTCTCCATGTTTTCGCTCTATCCGCTGCTGTGGGAGGGCGGCCTTGCCGGAACGGCCGCGAGCGGCCTTTACGAGGCGCGCCTCGGCAGGGAGGAGATGGGCGGGGAGGTACACGTCTTTTCCCCCGCTTACCGGGAGGAGGAATTTGACGCGATCGCAGAGATCGCCGATCATGTCGTCTTCAATTCCTTTGCCCAGTGGCGGCGTTTTGGCCCTCGCGCGGTCGCGGCCGGATGCTCATGCGGCCTGCGCCTGAACCCCGAGTGCTCGACGCAGGAGGGGCACGCGATCTACGACCCCTGCGCGCCCGGCTCGCGTCTCGGCGTCACGGCGGCGAATTTCGAGCCGGAGGCGCTCGCGGGCATCGAGGGCTTTCATTTCCACACGCTCTGCGAGCAGGATTCCGACGCGCTGGAAAAAACGCTCGACGCGCTGGAGGAAACGTTCGGCGCATATCTCGGCCGCGTCAAGTGGATCAATTTCGGCGGAGGGCACCATATCACGCGCGAGGGGTACGATATCGAGCGCCTGATCCGCCTAATCGCGCGCGTCAGAGCGCGCTACGGCGTCGAGGTCTACCTCGAGCCGGGGGAGGCGGTGGTGCTGAACGCGGGGTATCTTGTCTGCTCCGTGCTCGACACGCTGCGCAACGGTGTGGATATCGCCATTCTGGACGCCTCCGCCGCATGCCATATGCCCGATGTACTGGAAATGCCGTACCGGCCGCCGCTTTTGGGTGCCGGCCTTCCCGGCGAGCGGGCACATACGTACCGCCTTGCAGGACCAACCTGCCTCGCCGGAGACGTGATCGGAGATTATTCCTTTGACGCGCCGCTGAAAGCAGGCGACCGGCTCGCCTTCGGCGATATGGCGCTGTATACCATGGACAAGAACAACACTTTCAACGGCATGCCGCTGCCCGCCATCGCTGTGATCGGGGAGGACGGCGCGCTGCGCGTCGTCAAACGCTTTGATTATGAAGACTTTAAGGGCCGGCTGTCGTAGTAAAGAGTAAGTCAAAAAACAGGGAGTGGGGAATATGGCGTTTGAGATCGAATATCTCTGGAAGGACAGGAAGCGCGTACTCGGCATGCCCATCACTTTTACGCGGTATATGATGAGCGAAGACCGCGTTTTTCTCGAGACAGGGCTTTTGCACCTGAAGCAGGAGGAGCTGCTGCTGTACCGGGTGCGCGATCTGAGCCTGTCTATCTCGCTCGGGCAGCGTATTTTCGGCGTGGGCACAGTGACGCTGCAGTCTTCCGACAAGACGACGCCGATGCTGGTGCTGAAAAACATCAAGCGTCCGCGCGAGGTCAAGGAGATCCTGCACCGTCAGGTCGAGCTGATGAAGCAGACGCGCCGCATCCGCGTGGGAGAGGTCATGGGAGATCATGATCTTGATGTGGAGGAGGAGCCGCAGGAGGATACTGCACAGTGAACAGCAGCCGCCGGGCAAGCCGACTTTTCGGCCTGTCCGGCGGCTGTCGCGCGTCCGGCAGCTTGTGAAAAAGCTGCGCGGAAGGCTGGAAACAGAAGCAGGCGCATCGCCAAGGTGATGCGCCTG
>CAKTWY010000253.1 GCA_934630445.1 uncultured Eubacteriales bacterium | reverse complement strand
CGCGAGGATCCCGGCCGTAGAACGGAGAGCTGTGTCGATCGGAGCGCGTCCTCCTACATACGGGATTCTTCGGGGAACGCCTTGCCCACTCGTCGAGAAGGTCGCGGCGCGTCGCCCTGACGGGCTTCCTTCAACTTAGTCACGCCTCCCGACGCGCCGCAGTCGGTCGGTATTCCCTCCGTCTCAGCATGTGCGCCCGGCACTGTGTGCCCAGCGCCCACGCTTCGCTTCGGGAGATACCTCCCTGCGTCGCTGCTCGGCGCTCTGTTCCTCCTCCGCAAACACGCTCCCTTTTACTGCCCCCGGCAGCGGTCGCGTATTTGCCCCAGAATGACAGTTGCCCTGTCATCCTGAGCGTCAGCGAAGGATCCCGTCCGTAGAACAAGAAGGCTTCACTTGTCACATGCGCGCCGCGACCGCAGGACGGAGCGCGCCCTCCTACATACGGAATTCTTCGGCCTTACGGCCTCAGAATGACAGGAAAAAGAGTGTCATCCTGAGCGTAAGCGATATCCCTCCGGGGCACGCGAGGATCCCGGCCGTAGAACGGAGAGCCTTGTCGATCGGAGTACGTCCTCCTACATACGGGATTCTTCGTCACTACGTTCCTCAGAATGACAGTTGCGCTGTCATCCTGAGCGCAGCGCCTTTTTGGGTTTTTCCGCATATTTTCTTTTTATATCAAAACTCCATGTATTATTTATTGTAAATAATACATGGAGTTTTATTTTTGTCTCCGAAGGCACGTGCACAAGCGGCGCGGCTGCTTCATATGATGCCGCATAAGGCAGGCGAAAAGGGACGCGCGCCGGCGGTCCGGCCGCAAGGCGCGCCGCCCCTTCGTGCCGCGTCTTACGGACGGCGCGCTTTCAGCCGCCGCCTTCAACAAAAGAGGTGATCCCTTTGGATATTCTGACCGTTCAGGACCTGAGCCTGAAATACCAGGCCGAAAACGGCGAAATTACAGCCCTCGACAACATCAGCTTCACCGTTCGTCACGGCGAATTTATGAGCATCGTCGGCCCGTCCGGCTGCGGCAAATCAACGCTTTTATCCCTGATCGCCGGGCTGATGCGCCCGACGACGGGAGAGATCGTCGTCGCCGGCGAGCGCGTGGACGGCGTGTCGGGGCACATCGGATACATGCTGCAGAAAGACAATCTTCTCGACTGGCGCACCATCGGCGCCAACGTGCTCTTCGGGCTGGAGATCCGCCGCGCGCTCACCAGTGAAACGCGCGCGCGGGCCGAGCGGCTTTTAAAAAGCTATGATCTTTACGAGTTCCGCGACAAATACCCCGCGCAGCTTTCCGGCGGCATGCGCCAGCGCGCCGCGCTCATCCGCACGCTTGCCACCAATCCCGACATCCTTCTGCTCGACGAGGCGTTCTCCGCGCTCGACTATCAGACGCGCCTGACGGTGACGGAGGACGTCTACCGCATCCTCAAGCAGGAGGGCGTGACCACGCTGATGGTCACGCACGACATCCCCGAGTCGATCAGCATGGGCGACCGGGTGATGATCCTCACCGCGCGGCCCGCGCGCATCCGTGAGATGCTCGATATCCGCTTTGAAGGCGCCGCGCGCACGCCGCTGACCTGCCGGAACGACCCGCATTTCGGCAAATATTTTGATCATATCTGGAAGGAGCTGGTGGCCTCATGACCGGCTATTCCGAACAGGCAGCGCTCGAGGTGCATGTTTCGCACGAGCGCATGCTCTATTTAAAAGGAAGAAAGCGGCGCCGCCGCCTGGTGCGCACGGCGCAGATCGCCATCCTCGTGCTGTTTTTCGCCCAGTGGGAGATCCTTGCGCGCCTGGGCGTGATCGACAGCTTTATTTTAAGCCAGCCCTCGCGCATCCTGCGCACGTATGCCAACATGGCGGAAAACAACTTTTTCCTCCACATCGGGGTGACGGTGTTTGAGACGCTCGTCGGCTTCCTGCTCGGCGCGGCGCTCGGCACGGGCCTGGCCGTCGCGCTGTGGTGGAACGATTTTATCGCCAAAGTGAGCGAGCCGTACCTCGTCATCCTCAACAGCCTGCCGAAGATCGCCCTCGGCCCGGTCATTATTATCCTCGTCGGCGCGGGCACGGAGGCGATCATCTTCATGGCGCTGGCCATTTCGATGATCGTGACGGTGCTGGAGATGCTCAGCGGCTTTCGCCGCACGGACGGGGAATATATCAAAATGGCGCGCACCTTCGGCGCGAGTAAGGCACAGATCTTTTTGAAAATCGTATTTCCATACAACATTACGACGCTGTTCAACTCCCTCAAGATCAATATCGGGCTTTCGCTCGTTGGCGTGATCGCCGGGGAATTCCTCGTCTCGAAGGCGGGGCTCGGCTACCTCATCGTCTACGGGGGGCAGGTGTTCAAACTCGACCTTGTGATGGCGAGCGTGCTCGTCCTGTCCGTCGTCGCGGCGCTGATGTACGAGGGCGTCGTCCTGCTCGAGCGCGCGGCAGCCGGCCGCTTCCGCCCGGGGAGGTAATCTGTCATTCTGAAGCGCTGATAACCGAAAGGTCACGCGAGAATCCCGGACGTAGGAGAACGTGCTCCGTTGGAATACCGTTCTACGGCCGGGATCCTTCGTCGCCGTGCTCCTCAGGATGACCGGTACTTTGTCATTCTGAGCCCGCAGGGCGAAGAATCCCATCCGT
This sequence comes from uncultured Eubacteriales bacterium, assembly GCA_934630445.1. Classification (GTDB taxonomy): domain Bacteria; phylum Bacillota; class Clostridia; order Oscillospirales; family Butyricicoccaceae; genus CAKTWY01. The sequence goes on along the minus strand of CAKTWY010000253.1, from coordinate 134 downwards.
GGGAGAAGGAGTTCCGAAAGCCCGCCGTTCTACACACAGGATCCTCGCGTGCCCCGAAGGGGCAAAACTGTGACTGCCGCCGGGGGCGGGAGAAAGGAACAGTTTTGCGGAGGAGAGAAGGAGCGGAAGGAGCC
>CAKTWY010000252.1 GCA_934630445.1 uncultured Eubacteriales bacterium | reverse complement strand
GTCCAGGGATGCGCTGTGTCAAGCGATCCGCTGCCTGCTGCGCTACGCCAGGCTTTGCGCCGAGCAAAAAGACGCTCTTCCCCGCCTGCGCCATCGCACGCATCAACGCCTCGGCAAATTCGATACCGGCCACTTTTCCCGGGATAGGCCTTCCCAAAATCCGCGAAGCATATACCACGCCGATCCCATCCGGCAAAACGAGATCCGCGCCGTTCAGCGTCTGCCGCAGCGCTGCGTCATGCCGCGCTGCATAAACGATCTCGGAGTTCGGCGTCACGGCATACCCGCTCTTGTGCGCGCAGATAAGCGCCATTGCGCGCGCGACCGCCTCCTGGCATGTAACGGCGTCAAAACCGACGCCGAGTATATCAATCCTGTCCAAGCAAAATTCTCCTTCGCAGCGGTTTTCCAACACTGCAATTTTATCCCATTTTTCTCTCTTATGCAAGCTATACCCCGGTAAAATCAAAAGGCGGCGTATATTCTTCTTTTGCTGAGCTCAGCTCCTGAATATAGCCATGCAGCCCCAGCTCCCGGGTATAGCGCTCGACACGCGCATATTCTGCGGGTGTCAGCCGCCGATCAAGCGGTTTTATGCCCTGTGTATGCTCTGTGGGCGTGAACTGCGACATAATGCTGTAAAGTACGCGCTGCCCGATATGCTCCGCACACCAGTCGAGCACGCGCAGTGTATCGAGCGTATTTCCGGGAAGAACAAGATGCCGGATGATGAGCCCACTGCGCATTATTCCGTCCGCATCCATCACGCATTCCGGCTTCTGCGCGCTCATTTCAAGCACCGCCCGGGATGCAACGGCAAAATAATCCTCCGCACCAGAGTATTTTTTCGCCGGCGCCGTTCCAAAATATTTCAGATCTGTCAGATAGATATCGACGATCCCGGAAAGTGCGCGCAGTGTCTGAACGCTCTCATATCCGCTGCAGTTGTAAACGATCGGAATACCGGGCCTGTACCCGTCGAACACCTCGAGCAGCGCATGTGCATAGTGCGTGGGGCTGACAAGATTGATATTGTGCGCCCCCTGCGTCCTGAGCTCATCCATGATCCCGCGCAGCCGCGGCACGTCCACGGTCTTTCCAAGCCCTTCATGGCTGATTATGTAATTTTGGCAAAACACACACCGGAGCGGGCAGCCGCTGAAAAACATCGCCCCCGAACCGCGCGTGCCGCTGATGCAGGGTTCCTCCCAAAAATGAAGCGCCGCCCGTGCCAGCCGCACCACAGCAGGACTTCGGCACGCCCCTTCTGCGGCGCTTTTCGTTCGCAGTGCCGCGCACGCGCGCGGACATTCGCTGCATGTCATAAAAATCATCCTCAAAAGCTTTGATCGGCAGGGCTCCTCCCAAGGGCCAGAAGCGTGGCCGCTGCAAGAAGTGCATACGCCGTCCTGTCTGCGCGCCGCATTTCACACACATATTCCTGCGGCAGAATCTCCTGTCCATACAGCGTGCGCACCGCACGTTGCAGCGCAATCACAAGCGTATCGTCTGAATAGCTTGAAACCGTAAGCGTCTCCTTGGGCGACAGGCCGCATGAAATCAGGCAGTCTGCGTCATCCTGCGCAGCAGCCGGGCCAAAAATCACCGCAACTTTTTTAACAGGCGTCGTATCCGCACACAGCGCCACAACAATTCCAAAGCGCTCGGGATCCCCGCTCTTTTTCACAAGCACACAGCTCTCGCGCATCTCCTCGGCAGGCTGCGCCTTCAGGATCTCCATCAGGTATTCTGAAAAAGCGCACCCACGCGGCTCTTTGACAGTCAGCTCCACCACACGAATCACCTCAAGGCTATCTTTCGCCCAGGGCATAAAAGTTATTCGCCCCAGGTCAAGGAATTGCGACGCTCACTCCGGCAGATACAGCATCCCACTGTCCGCCATGGAGACGTAGTCACCGTCCGCCACGACGATATGATCCAAAAGCTTGACATTAATTGTCCGAAGCGCATCGCGTATCATGAAAGTTGTGCTGATATCGTCGTTCGATGGTAGCGCAATACCACCCGGATGATTATGCGCAAGCACCACACCCACCGCGTTATATTTGAGCGCCAGCTCAATAATGCGCCTTGCGCTGATGGACACGGTATTCACGATCCCCTCCGAGATGGCCACACAGCAAAGCGGCTTATACTTGCCGTCAAGGCAGATGAGATAGACGATCTCCTGCGTTTTACCCACGTAGCGCGACAGCAGATATTCGCCCACCAGCTTTGTGGAGGAAAGGCATGCGATATTGTTTTTGTCGACCTCATAGCGCCTCGCGAGGGCCGGGATCAGTTTGATCAGCGTTGCGGCATTTTCGCCCACGCCTTTTACCTTGACCAGCGCGTCGATCGGCGCGTCAAATACGGCTGAAAGGCTTCCAAACGTATCGAGCAGTTCATGGGCCGCCGGATTGGTATCCGAGCGCGGCACTGCATAAAACAGCAGCAGTTCAAGCACATTATGCTCGTCAAAAGCATCCAGACCTTCTGTACGAAAACGATTTTTAAGCCGCTCCCTGTGTCCATCGTGAATCGACATATCCACTCTCCACTTATCGCAGAATCATCCGCGCACAAGGCCGTGCGCACACTGCCATGCAGCAGCCGTGCAACTGCGAATGCGCCCATCGCATCCTTGACACGGCTATACAAATATGATACCATATTTGCGGCAAAAAATCATTTCTTTTTCTGGTCTCTATTTTTCTTGATTAATTTTTCATTTACCACTTGACAAATATCTTCTCTCATGTATAATAAAATATGCTGTTTGAAGCATTGCGGGATTGTGTAATGGCAGCACTACTGACTCTGGATC
>CAKTWY010000251.1 GCA_934630445.1 uncultured Eubacteriales bacterium | reverse complement strand
TTACTGTTTCGGGCCGCCAATTCGCCTTGCCGGAAGGCGAAGGGATGCCGCTGGCTGAAAGCTGCCGCGCGATGTATGAGGGCGATTTGCCTTCAAGATAGGCGCGATAAATGCGCTTGACAGTCTCTGCTTCCTCTGGCACGATTTCCGGCAGGTTGTTTTCACCTTTGCGATAGCCGAGAAAGTGCTTGTAAGGCAGCATGATTTTGCCGTCGGAAAAGCGCTTGCGGATGCCCCATGTGACGTTATCGGAGATATTCCGGCTCTCCTCCTGCGCCAGCGATGACATGATCGTCAACAGCAGTTCGCCCTTGGAATCCAGCGTGTAGATATTCTGTTCTTCAAAAAAGACCTCGATGCCGCGCTCTTTCAGTGTGCGGATGGTAGTCAGGGAATCCACCGTATTTCGTGCAAAGCGGGAAACGGATTTTGTAATGATGAGGTCAATCTTTCCATTCAAAGCGTCCTCGATCATGTCGTTGAAGTGCTCGCGCTTTTTTGTGCTGGTACCGGTGATGCCCCGGTCGGCGTACACACCGGCAAATTCCCACTCGGCGTTGTTCTGGATATAGCGCGTATAGTGATCAACCTGCGCCTCATAGCTGTTGCGCTGTTCCTCATCGCGGGTGGATACGCGGGCGTAGGCGGCAACGCGGCGTTTGCGGGCGTAGTGGATGGGCATGGAAGTAAAGCGCTCGCGCGTAGCCGGGATCATGGTCACGCGGGGTGAAATAATTCGGGCTTCGCTCATTGTTCGCCGCCCTCCTTCACATGGCGCTTCCGGGCATGTTCCGCTGCCCGCAGGCGCATTTCCTCCGTCCAGCTGTCGCGGCGGGAAGGATCGCGCCAAAGGTATTCTTCTACGCGCCCGTCGCAGAAATGAAAGCGCAGCAAATTGTCCTCACATACGTCGATGCGCTCCACCTGTGCCTCAAAGGTGGCTGCATCGAAGGCGCGCAGCCCCAGAGCCTGTGCACAAACGGATTCCATGATTTCCTCACGAATCTGTTTTGCGGCGCAGTAATCCCTGCCCCGGATCATGTAGGTCGAACATTGCCACGCGATCTTTCCGCTGTTGTGCCGCCTGCGATAGTGCTTGCCGCAGCGCGCGCAGACCAGTTTCCCACTGAAAGGGTGCGCCACGCGCTGGGCATACCCGGATGGAAATTGTGCGGCCCGCGCCCGGATGCTGGCCTGAACCTCGGCAAAGACCTCGCGCGTGACGATGCCCTCGTGGTTATCCTGAACGAGGTACTGCGGCAATTCGCCTTTGTTGGGCCGGTCGATCTTCCGCAGGTGATCGACGCGGTACTGCTTCTGCAAGAGCAGGTCGCCCTGATACTTTTCATTGCACAGGATCGTCTCGATGACGCTTTCATGCCAGATGCCGCCATGCTTGGCGGGGATGCCGCGCCGGTTCAATTCTCGTGCAATACCGTTCTTCCCCATGCCGTCACGCCGAAGTTCAAAGATCAGCGCCACAGTTTCAGCCTCCTCAGGGATCACGGTAATCCTGCCGTGGTCAATCTTCAAACCGTTGATTTGCGTGGTCGTGGGAATACCTTGCTCAAACTTCTTCTGAATGCGCCACTTGCAGTTTTCAGAAACGCTGCGGGATTCTTCCTGCGCATAGGAAGCGAGGATGGAGAGCATCAGCTCGCCCTCCCCGCTCAGGGAATGAATGTTTTGTTCTTCAAAGAAAATGTCGATACCCAGCGTTTTCATTTCGCGCACGGTTCCCAGCAGCGTGACCGTATTGCGGGCGAAGCGGCTGATGCTCTTGGTAAGAATCAGGTCGATCTTCCCCGCCCGGCAGTCCGCAAGCAGGCGCTGAAATTCCGGGCGCTCCGCCTTGGTACCGGTAAGCGCTTTGTCCGCATATACGCCCGCATAGCGCCAGCCGGGATGCCGTTGAATCAAGCCGCTGTAATGGCTGATCTGTGCGGAAAGCGAATGCAACATGCTATCCTTTTCCAGCGACACGCGGGCGTAGGCCGCCACGTTCAGAATCTTCGGCGGCTTCGGCAGCGCCGGATTGACTTTGCGTATAGTTCTATTCATTTTTTGCCCTCCCTTCATCTGTCTGTGTTATCAGAAGGGTCGGCGAAAGACAAGGCTTTTCGTAGCGAAAAAGAGGCCGGTATTTTCCGGCAAAAACTGTCTCAAGCGCCGAGAAATCGGCTTCGGAGATCAACCCGCGCCGCAGCATATCGTTGGCGACCGCCACGCCCGCGAGATAATTCCGCTGCGCCCGCGCTTTATTCTCCGGCATGACGGCACGCCCCCTTTCCATACCGGTCGGCGATATAGCAGGCGTGAGAGCAGTATTTTCGGTGGGCCGAAGGGTAAGCAAAGAATTCCCTCCGGCAGCAGGCACAGCGGCGTGCGACCGCGTTATGGGCGTCAAGCACCCTGTGGGTATAATTCCATGCAAAGCGGCAGGCGTCAGAGCAAAAACGCCGCTTTTGTCCGCGTTGTCCGGGGCGAACCGCTTTCCCGCAGGCAGGGCAAAGCGTCTGGCCGGTGGCGGCTTGCAGCCCTTCTCTGCGGCAAAAGGATTTGACCGTATTTTCCGATAGCGAGAGCGCGACGGCGATTTGCGCATAGCTCTTTCCGTCTTCGCGCATCCGCCGGGCAGCGTCCTTTTGAAATGAATTCATCGTTCCCTCCAAGAATCGGCCTTAGCCGGAATCAAATTGCGGCATGGAATTCTTGAAGTCCTGTATTCATGATTTCGGGAAATTTGTGTAATGATGCACACCGTAAAGAGAAGGGGTTCAGCCATGCGGCCAAACCCCTGTGGCGCGTTATACGACCTTGGAATACTTGCCGGACACCCAGCCGACCTGACCATTGACGGCGATGGCGTTCCAGCCGTTGCGGGCGGTGGCGATG
>CAKTWY010000250.1 GCA_934630445.1 uncultured Eubacteriales bacterium | reverse complement strand
ATCACGCGCACTTCGTCACCGTTCAGGTCCAGTGCCATCGGCTCCACGTCGCCGCCCGGAGAAAAATCGAGCTCAAAATCGAGCGGGCGGAAATCGGACTGTTTGAGTTCCTCGACAACGTCGAGAACGATCTCCTCCACTGCGCGGCACAGCCTGGCAAACAAATGGCGAAAGCGCGCGCTCTTCTCCTGCAGGTCGCCGAGCGACGAGGTGACGTACGCATCGACCGCCGCGCGCACCGCGTCTCGGATCTCCCCGGGCGTGCGCGCGGTGAGCGCCCCTTCCGCCGCACCGAGGGCTGACAGGGCTCGCTCGAGCACAAAGTGCAGGAATGTGCCTGCCTCCGGCGCTTCAAAGCTCGCGGTGCGCCGCCGCCTAGCCCTCAGGCCATATTCCATAAAGTAGGCGAACTTGCAGCTGTAGAAGCGGTCCAGCCGCGACGCGGTGAGCGTGAGCGCCGCGCCGCCGTACAAGGCGCGCGCCGTCTCGCGGCTGCCGATCGGGCCGCGTGGATCGTCCGAAGCCACCCGCCCCCGCTCTGCCGCCCGGCGCAGCTCCGGAATATGCCCGACATCTGCGCCGCGCGCGAGCAGCTCGTCGCACGCGGGCTGTGCCGCAAGCATCCGGAAGGGCATGTCCGCGCGCTCCGCCTCCACCCGCATCTGCGGGAAAAGCCTGCGCATGCGCGCGACGAGGTATGACGCGCGCCGCTCCTCGCCGGACGCAGCCCGCGTTACATAGCTGAGGAAAAGCGCGTCGCGCGCCGCGCTGAAGGCGAGATAAATCAGCCCCTGCTCCTCGAGCGCCAGGCGGGATGAGGGCGGGTTGAGCTCCATGTCCAGTTCCAGCAGCTCCTCGCGCTCGTAATCGGTCAGCAGGCCCGAAGGCGTGATGATCTTCGGCAGGCTCCCTTCATTCGCTCCCAGAACAAACAGGACGCGTGCCTCGTCATCACCCTGCGTGTCAAGGCTGTAGGCCAGCACATGGTCCACCGTCATGGGGATCGTTCCGACGTCGCACGTTCCCAGCGCAAGCGTGAGCATGGAGGCGAATTCCTCCGTATCCATCTCCTGCTCGCGCGACACGGCCATAAAGTCCTCCAGCACGGAGACGATCATCTCCCAGAGCTGGGCGTACTCCGCGGCGAGCACCATCTCCCCCTGCGCGCCGCACTCGGCCGCGCGCCGCTCGATCGCGCCGTAAAGGCCAATCTCCTCAAAAAACGCGTAGAGCGCCGTCAGGTACTCCCCGCCGAGGCGCGCCGCGCGAAAGGCCTCCTGCAGGCGGGCAAGCGGGCGCGCCGCGCGCAGGCGCAGCGCGTTGACCGCCTCCAGCCGCTCCGTCTCATCCGGCGCGCGCCGGTCGGTGAAACCGTCCGGGCTCATCGTAAGCGGTGCCTCTCTCGTCCACATCGCGCCGCGCAGGTTCCATAACAGAGCGTAATTTTCCAGCACGTCGCACTCGTCCGGCGTAAGGCCCGCGAGATACGTGCGCAGGTATGGCATCATCGTCTCATGTGAGAAGCCGCGGCGCATTACCTCCAGTGCCGACGTAATGACGGCGACGACCGGTTTTTTTGTGATATCCCGCTTTCCGCTGATAAAAACAGGCACCCCATAGCGTTCAAACACCGTTTCGATCGTCGCGGCGTAATCGTCGATATTGCGCGCGCACACACCGAACGCGCGGAAACGCCGCCCTTCCTCGCGCACCATGCGCAGAATTTCGGAAGCCGCACGCTCGCACTCGGTAAACATGTCGCCCGCCGCGTAGACCGAGAGCGCCGGGCACACGCCTTCAAACGGCGCCGCGTCGTATGAAAAAAGCGCCTGCTCCAGATACATCAGTTCCGGCGCGCGCGCCTGCGCGCGCTCAAGCCTTTCCGCCGTCACGGCCGCGTCGCAGCGCGCCGCCATGCGGCGAAGGCGCCTCGCCGTGCGCCTCGCCTTGGAAAAGACGCCGTCCTCGTCGCCGCCCTCGAGCGCGTCGCAGGTGAGCGCCACCGTCATTTCCGCCCCCGCGCGCAACATCGCGCCGAGCACCGCCAGTTCCTGCGGCGTAAAGCCCGTAAAGCCGTCCACATACACATGCGCGCCACGCAGGAACGTGCACTCCGGCAGTTTTTCGGCAAGGATCGTCATCCTGTCGCGCGGGTCCACGCCGCTTTGCGCGACGACGCGCTCATACGCAGCATAGAGGACCGCCAGGTCGCCCAGCTTGTCGGAAAGGCTCCCTTCGGTGCGCTCCGCCGCCGCTGAAAGCGCTGCCGGCGGTGTGCGGCAGCTTTTGCACTCGTCCACAAAGGAAAGCGCCTCGGTGTAAAACGCCGCATCGCGTGAAAGCGCGGTGTAATGCTTCAGCGCCGGGCGCTGGGCGCGCATGGCACGCGCCATGGCGAGCATGCGCGCGCTGTCGCTCAGCACCTGCATCGCAAGGCCGCCCGCCTCCGAAAAGGCGCGCTGCATCAGCTGATGGAAGGTCACGACTTCCGCATGCAGGCCCGCTGCATTGCCGCAGGCCGCGAGAAGGCCGCGCGTCGCGTCGTGTGAATTTGTTTCCGGCACGAGGAGGAAACTCCGCTTTCCCTCCTGTGCACGCGCGTAAATGCGCGCGAAAAGCGCCGCGCTCTTTCCGCACCCCGCGCGTCCGTAGAGAAGATGCACCATCCGCGCCGCCTCCTTTCTGTCTGTTGCTCTTTATTATAATGCGTGCGGTGGAAAGCCGCAACCGCAAAACCGCTTCTCCGCTGCATTCTTTTCCCATATACCAAGGCGTACTGCTGCGCAGGTACTGATAACATTGTCATCCGATTTGCGCACTGCATTGCCAGGCCGAGTATATGCGCGTCCTTGTAGCAGCAGTGTTTACATGGTATAATATCCGCAGAGCGGATATTA
>CAKTWY010000249.1 GCA_934630445.1 uncultured Eubacteriales bacterium | reverse complement strand
TATGTGCGCACCGCTTCGACAAGCGCCTCAAGGTTTTCATACGGCACTTCGGGTTCAAGCATATGCGTCGGCGCGATGACAAGACCGCCGTCAAAGCCCACCTTTTCCACCATGTCCTTGACACATCGGCGCACATCGTCGGCCGTGCCAAAGGGCATCGTGGTCTGCGTGCCCACCGTACCCCAGAAGCAAAGGCGATCGCCGTATTCTTTTTTCAGGCGCACAGGGTCGACGCATTCCGGCTGGACCGGATTCAGGATATCCACGCCGATCTCAATGAGTTCGTCGATCACGTCGTATATCACCCCGTCGGAATGATAAAACGCAAACACTTCGGGGTTTACGCTCTTTGCTGCGGCAATAACCTTTGCAGTGGTAGGCTTGATCCAGCGTCTCCAGCATTCCGGGCTCATCATCAGGCTTTTCTGCGTACCGACGTCGTCGCCGAAAAGCACGACGTCGACTCCGGACTTTGTAGCACGCGCGGCAATTTTTGCTTGAATGTCACACATACGATCAAGGCATGCCGCCGCCATTTCCTCATCGACCAGCATATCCGCAAGGAGATTGTCCAGCCCGCGCAGATACCACGCCCATTCGAAAACCTGCACCGCGTCGAACGCCACTGCATATCCCCTTTGATGCAGCGCTTCGACCTCGCGCTCGACTGCTTCCCAACGGTAATCTGCCAGCACATCCGGCAGCGGGAAAGCATATACCTCCTCCGGTGTGGTGAAGTCCTGCATCGGATGCAGAAACTCCGTGAAATGCGCCGTGCTGCCCGGCCGGTACCCGACGCCCCACTCGTCTACAAACCCATTTGCTGGAAAATTTTTAAAATACGGCATGTAATCATTGGGGAATTTTGTCGGCGGTAGGGTCACATACCGTATCGGAAAGTCATAATATTCCGCATAATCCGTCTGCCCTGTTCGACGCTTGAATTCTGCATTAAGCGAGGGACACAGTTCAAAGACAAACGGAACAAATGCGGGATGATCCCGTTTGACTACACGCCTCAGGTTCTCTCTGTTCGTCATTACAACCACTCCTTTATATTGTGTAAACGGCCGCGGGTACCGTCCGGTGTGCCCGCGGCCGCATTACATTCAGGCAGATTTACTTGCATTCCTGCCTTGCTGGATGAACAACCCCATGCCAGGCCTGTTCAGCTGACTTTACTTGTTGGCATAGAAAGCGATGCTCGCTTCCTTGATATTGGCGATAAACTGCTCCGCAGTGGTTTCCCCATGGAACAGGGCGTTTGCATGCGGATAGAAAACGTCGGCATTCCACTGCGCCGCCTTTGACGCCACACCATCGTAGGACAGATGGAAGTTTTCGGCGTTGTCAAGATAGCCCGCCACGTCCTGCAGTACACTCGGCATCGAGCTGCCCTTACGCGCATGCATGCAAAGCGCGTCGTCAATCAGGCCCTGCGCGTTTTTCTCAGAAGAAACGTATTTTAAGAATTCCTTTGCGCCCTCGGTATTCTTCGCACCGTTCGGGATGCAGAAGCCGATCAGATACGCTTCCATATCCTTCTCCGTGCCGACGCCGCCCTCCACCGTCGGGAACGGGAAATAGCCCCAATCCCAATTGGAATCGACCATATCCTTCAGCTCAACGGGGATCCACGTTCCGCACAAAATTGCAGCCTGGTTGCCCAGCGCGAAATCGTTCTGGCCGGCAGGCCACACAGACCCCTCATAACCCTCCTGGAAAATATTTTTACCGGATTTGGAGATCTCCTGCACCATCTGCGCCGCTTTGAGGTAACCCGGATTGTCCCATGCAGCGCCGGTTTTATCCTTCGCGGCCTCAATGAGTTTGCCTGCGCCCATCACGCGCTGCACCGCCCAGTAGTACCAATAAGTGTTGTACATCGGGTCATTGTCCTGTGCGCAGAAATCATAGCCTGCTGCCTTGAACTTATCAGCTGCCGCAAGCAAGTCATTCCATGTCTTGGGCGGCTCTACGCCGACTTCTTTCCATAGGTTCTTATTGTAATAAAAGCCGGAGGTAATAAAGTTATACGGGATAAAATAATTTTTGCCCTGGAAGGTGTACAGGTCGAGATACTTTTCATTGAACACGCTGGCCAATGTCGCTTCTCCGTCCGGTCCCGGCGCCTGAAGAAGATCGTCAAGCGGCTGAAGAAGCTGTTCGCTTTCCGTCAAAAATGCGCCGGAAAGCTCGCTCTGGTCATGGTCGATAAGATCGGGCGCATTGCCTGAAAGGATCAGCGTCTTGACCTGATTGAGCACGTCTCGCCCGACCCAAGTCATTTCAACCTTCACGCCTGTTTCGGCTTCATAGCTCTCCCCCAGGCTCTTCAGCCACAGTGCCTGCGGTTCAGATTCTGTCCACATCGATGCGTAAGTGATTGTTTTTGTCTCCGCCGTACCAGAGTCTGCGGCGCCGGAGGAACCAGTGTCTGCCGGAGTCGTGCCGCCTGTGCCGGGGTCAGCGTTTACCTGGCTTGCGATGCAGCCCGTCATCAGGCCAAGGATCATGACCGCTGTCAAAAGAATGCTGGCGATACGCAGTTTTTTCATGTTTCTTTCCTCCTGTTTGTGTTTTATATGTTCAGGCGGTTCTTCCGCCCAACAGCACTTGAATTGCCGCAATGCTATTCTTTCACCGCGCCCATCGTAAGGCCCTCGATAATCTGGCGCGAGAGCACAAGGTAGATGAGCAGCGTCGGGATAATGACGATCACAAGGCCCGCCAGAAGCGTCGTCCATTTTCCGACATACTGCATCGCCGCCTGCATGCTGTATATGCCGACGGGAAGCGTGAATTTTTCATTGGTGGTCAGGAACGTCAGCGCGATCATAAATTCGTTCCACAGGGAGATAAAGTTAAACAGCGCAGAAGTTACGATGCCCGGAACGCCGAGCGGCAGCATGATCTTGAAAAATGTATACA
>CAKTWY010000248.1 GCA_934630445.1 uncultured Eubacteriales bacterium | reverse complement strand
AAAAACTCGACTTTGGCGAGCAAAGCGAGCCCTCGCGCCGGCCAAACGAGCGCAGCGAGTGCGATCAGCGCGAGTCTCTCGATTGGAAAACGCAGTTTTACAATCGACTATTTCCTTCGTTTCATCTGTCTTGTTTCGTCTCGCCGGCCGGGGTCCTTTCCGCTCCGGCGGACAGAGCGCGCCGTCTATTTCCAGCCGGTCATACGGGCGAGAATCCCGCAGTAATCCACGAAATTCTGCCACGAGATGTCAAACGGCACGCCGTGGTCGCAGCCGGGAATATAGCCGCCCGCGTTGACGGCCGGTTCCAGACGCTTCATCTCCGCCCGCAGCTCGCCGCCGCCGGCGGCGATTTTGCGCTTGTCGACGCCGCCGCGGAAGGCGATTTCCGTCCCGTAGGCGGCGCGGTAGGCGTTGATGTCGTTATGAGCCGCGACTTCGAGCGGCGAATTCACATGGATATCGGCCTCAATCCAGAGCGGAATCAGCGTGCCCACATAGCCGTCGGAATCGATATCGAAGATACAGTCGCTTCCGGAGGCCTCGATGAGCTTTTTCCAGCGCCGGTACGACGGGATCACATACCGTTTCGTCATTTCCGGAGAGATCATCGAATGCGCCTTGTAGGCCATGTCCTCGTTGACGATGATGTGGTCGATTTTGCAGCTTTTCAGCGCTCTGGCGAGCACGCGCGCGACGTATTCCTCCCAGAACAGCGCCATTTCGTCGACCAGCTCCGGGTCGTCGGCCATGGCGAAGCAGAGCCCCTCAAAGCCCATCCACTCGCGCATCTGCCAAAACGGGCCGTTGACCGCCATGGTGTGCAGGACGCCCTCCGGCGCCGGCGCGGCTTCGATTTTTGCATAGCGCGCCGGGTCGTCCGAATCGTAGCGCGCCCGCATATCGTCCCACTCCGCGCGGGTCTGCACGGGAAAGCGGTGCCACTTGCGCGTCACAAAGTCCTTAGCCGTGCGGATGTAGGTGTAATCGAAGCGGTCGGAAATCTCCGTCACCGCGCCCATCCAGTCGCGGACGATATAATGCCCGTTTTCGTGAGAAAGCACCTTTTCCTCAAACGTCGGGCGCATTTTTGTCTCGACGTCCATGGAAAAACTCTTCTGCTCCGAGAGGTCGAGCCCCAGCGCCTCGCACAGCGCCGCCTGCCAGCTGTCGCCGGGCATCCCGTCCGACTTCCAGCGCGCCACCGTCGACTCGCGCGGGCCGCCGGGTGAGAACGGGATCTTATCCACCGGCTTAAACCGAAGCGCGCTTTTGAATCGCTCTGCATGCGTCATAACCCCAGCTCATTCCCTTCCGGGCCTCCGCGGCGCAGGCCGGCGGAGACCGTATGCTTCATGCAGACCATTATACAGGCTTCGGGGGCGGTTTGCAAGCGTTTTTTGGACAATCGAAAAACATCCGCCCAAGCGGCGAAAATCCACAGCCGCGCCCCTTTACGTTTTCACAAATTTCGTGTATAATAAAGGGCGCAGGCATGAGAGCTGTGCCGCCGCGTGGGGGATTCCCCATGAGGAAAGTCCGGGCTTCGCAGGGCAGGATAACGGGTAACGCCCGCCGGGGGAAACCTCAGGACAAGTGCAACAGAGAGATACCGCCGCCGGAGCTTTCCGGCGGTAAGGGTGGAAAAGCGGAGATAAGCGCCCGCTGTCGGCCGGGTAACCGGCCGTTCATGTAAACTCTATCCGAAGCAACACCCGACCGGATGGCGGCGCGGACAGTCCGCGCCGCGGCGTCTGCCCGGCGCATATCCGAGGATGGTGGCAGGAGGCGCGCGGCGACGCGCGTCCCAGATAGATGGCGGCTCATTCCCGCGCTTCGCGGGAGGGACAGAACCCGGCTTACAGGCTCTCTAAACCTGCAAAAACGGCGCAGAGCGCGCTGCGGAATTTTGTTTTCCGCGGCGCGCTTGATTCGTCTGACCCGGACAAAAGGGGCTTTTGTCCGCCCAAGACCGGCGAAACCGCTATGCGGCGGGATTCGGTGTGTCAGAGCGGAAACAGTCGAAGCAGAAAGGGAGGAAAGAAGATGAATACCCCGGCGCTTGAAACCGAAAGGCTGATTTTGAGAAAATTCACAGCAGATGATCTGGGCGCTCTGTATAAAATTTACAGCGATGCGGACGTGAACCGGTTTTTACCGTGGTTTCCCCTGCAATCCATCGAGGAAGCAGGGGCGTTTTTTGAAGAACGATATGCAAAAGAATATGCCAGGCCCTGCGGCTATCGATACGCGGTCTGCTTAAAAGACGACAACGTTCCGATTGGATATGTGAATGTCGGCACAGATAGCAGCCATGACCTCGGCTATGGGCTGCGCAGGGAATTTTGGCACAAAGGCATTACAAGCGAGGCCGGCCGGGCCGTGCTGGAACAGGTGAAAAAAGACGGTATGCCGTATCTTACCGCCACGCATGACGTCAATAACCCGCGCAGCGGCAATGTGATGAGGGCCTTGGGGATGCGCTACCGGTATTCTTATGAGGAACTGTGGCAGCCGAAGAACTTTTTCGTTACGTTCAGAATGTATCAGATCAATTTAGACGGACATGACGACCGCGTATACAGAGAGTACTGGAACCGATACGAAAACCACTTTGTTGAAAATTTGTAAGCGGATCTTTTGATACGGATTTTCGCTGCCCGGCAGCCGGCGCGCTTTCTGAAAGAGATCATCGGCTTCACTGGCAGAGAGCCGGATCAAGCGGGCAAGGGCGGCTCTGCCTGCGGCCATGCGGCGCCTCCCAAAAAACGCTGCGCCGGAAAATCGGAGAGTGTAAAGCCTTTGCGCGCCCGCTGCGGCGCAGAAAGGCCCCGAGCGCCCTTGTCTGTACAAGGGCGCTCGGGGCCTTTTTTCAGTCCGGAGAAGCGGCGGGGAGCCGCGCGGGCCGGGCGGCTATATGTCGCGGCGGCCTTCGAGCGCGCGCAGCAGCGT
>CAKTWY010000247.1 GCA_934630445.1 uncultured Eubacteriales bacterium | reverse complement strand
TCCTTCAGCGTTGCATATTCCTCGCTGCCTGCCGTAGCCACACCGGCTCCGAAGTTATTTTCAACTACAATATTCTCATCCACTTTGTTCTGATAGACATATGCGCCTTTGCAGTCGGCGGTGATTTTATCAAGAGTTGTTGTATAAGAGTTATCTGTAACTGTCACTTTCGTTTCGGGGATCGTTATTCCCTCCGGATTCACCGGCTTTTCTGTAAACTGAAGATTTCCAACGATCCCCGCAGCAAATGTTTTACCGGAAAGTGTTTCGGCATAGTTCTCATTTCCTGTTACCACAGCCGCGTTGTAGACTGTGCCGATAATACCGCCGGCGTCATTCCCGCCCGAAACAGTGCCGTAGTTTTTATTATTCAAAATCTCGACGATTTCTTTGACCGGATAATTTTCAGCCGCTCCGTTATAACGTATCCAGCCAACGATACCGCCGGTGCCGTAACCCGCCGTTTGATTTACGATATTTCCGCGATTGATGCACCCTGTAACGCTGCCGTAATTCTGCTGTTCAGCTACGATCCCCGCTACATCGCTGCCGTTTCCGATAATAACAGCGTCATTTTTACAATCGGAAACATCTGCAGCAGACAGTCCGACGATTCCGCCAACAGCATAGTTTGTTCCTGTAACAGCTCCATGATTTTCACAATCTGTTATATACATGCGCTTACCTGTTTCAGTATAATAGGCAGCGCCGACGATACCGCCGACATTGGCGCCGGTACCATTGATCTCAGCATTGTTCACGCAATTTGAAATTGTGCCGCTTATGGTCATTCGCCCAACAATACCGCCGTTGCCGCGTTTTGTGGATACACTGCCGGAAACCGCGATATTGTCTGCTGTTCCGCCGCCGGTAAGCATACCAATGGCACCGCCAGCCATTTCACTTTTCGGAACATCGATACCTACATCTGAAAGAATAAGATTTTTTACCGTTCCGCCGTCAACAACACCGAACAGCCCCACCGCATAGTCTTCGCCGCCCGTGGTTTCGGTTATCGTAAGGCCGGATATTATTTTATGATTTCCGTCAAAAACACCTTTGAATGGGGTAGTATCTTCCGTATAACCTGAGCCATTCCGCGTACCCTGTCCGATAGGCGTCCAGTTTTCCTCTGTTAATGTTATGTTGTCGGAAAGCACAACTGTTTTGCCCTGGAAATCGTTGCCGGAATTCACCATCTCACAAAATGATTTCAGATCAGACGCATCGCTTATAACATATCTTCCGCCAGCGTCTTCCGTTAAATCTGCCGCAAGAGCAGTTACCGGCAAAAAAGACAGCATCATGCAGAGGGTCGCTAGAATACTTAATAGTTTCAGCTTTATTTTGTGTGTTCCTTTCTTTTTAATTTTATCATAAAATTTTTTTGTCATAAATACAAAACGGCGCATCTCCCCTATCAAAGACTGGGCCCAATACGGCTATTATGTTCATGGGAGAATTGGCATGTGCCGTCTGCGACGGCAGAGCGCAAAATTTGAGCGCATCGTCTCTTCGGCCACGACATGCGAGTGGCATCATATCCGCTTTGCGGATATGATGCCATAAAAAGCCCATGCCCGAAGGCACTGAATTCATCATGCGACCGGGGATTCACTTCCCGGCCGCATACTTTGAGCTGCCGCAATCGGCGGCAGCCTGCTCCCGTATCTAAAATGAACGCTTGCGTTCATTTTGAAATTATTATACCACAAAGCGTGAAACGCTTTGTGGTATAATCGGCATGTGCCGTCTGCGACAGAGAGGCGACATGCGCGTGGGACAATAACCGCTCTGCGGTTATTGTACCACAGATAATCTTTCTGTCAACCGGCTTGGACATATCCTGTTCCACTTGCTTCGTGAGATGCTAAATTGATTCCGATGTTACAGTACGTCCGTTTCCAAAGCCAGCGCGTCCAGCCGCTCGAGCAACGCTTCAAGCCCCTCGCCCGTCACCGCGCTGACCGGGAAGATATCGGACACGCCGGACGTCTCCAGCACCTCCCGCGCGGCCGCGATCTCTTCCGCGCCCGCGCCGTCGATCTTTGTCACCAGGCCGAGCACGGGTTTTGCGAACATCGTAGCGATGTTCGGCGCAAAAAAGCTGCGCTCATCCAAAGCGCTGTGCAGCAGGAGCACCGCGTCCGCATCCGCACCCGTCACGACCAGCGCGCGGTAAAAATTGCGGTTCTCCATATATTCGCCCGGCGTGTCGATCGCGTCGCCCACCAGCTCGACCGCCTGCGTCTTTTTATACCGGAGCGGCTCGTCGTTCAGGCGCTGGCAGAGCGTCGTTTTGCCGCAGCCGGTCTTTCCGATCATCATCAGGCGCATCCGCTACGTCCTCGTAATTTCACTCGGGGTAAAGTGCAGCACGTTTGTCAGTACGGAAAGGATCTGCTGCAGCGCCGCTTCCACGCTCGCCACGTCGCCGGAGATGACCAGCGATCCGCTGAAGCGGTCGACGAACACGATGTCCGCCTCGGCCGCCTTTGTGGCCACATCGGCGGCGATAATGGCCGCTTCGCTCGGCGTGATGGTGAGGATGCCGATCGCACCGAGGTTTGTGCCCGTGACACCGAGCTTCTTATATAGATCAGGGTTCGGGTTGGCGATCAGGTGCGCGAGCGTCACCTGTTTGCCGGGCACGAACTCCTGTATGATGCGCTGTTTTTCATTGAATTCCATGGCGTACCTTCCTCATATATGGGATCGTGCCTGCATGGATGCAGCCGCCGTCTGCCGGCGCTGCCAGCCCTCGCAGGTGGATTGGATCACAGCAGGCTCTCAAAAATCTCCGGCCGCGGGTTGGGGATGACGACGGTGTCCATGAGAAGGCCCGTATCCCCGCATGTATCCGCGCCGCAGCGCACAGCCTCTGTCACGGCGGCCGTGTCGCCCGTAAGCGCGACGTACGACTTCCCGCCGATGCCGGTACCGAGGCGCACCTCGATCAGCTCGATGT
>CAKTWY010000246.1 GCA_934630445.1 uncultured Eubacteriales bacterium | reverse complement strand
GGACTGTGCGTCCGGTGTAGCGCATCGGCCCCGCGGCGGCAAGGTCCACTGCCTCCGCCGAACCGGTGAGCGCGGAGGGCGTCTCTTCAAGCGCCGCGGAGGGGAAGCGTTCCACCCAGAAGCGCGAGAGGCGCCCGCCCAGGGTGATCAGCCCGCGTTCCGCTTCCTGCGTCCAGCGCGGGCGGACGTATTCCTCGCGCGGCGAAAAAAAGACGAGCAGGCATACCAACGCCGCCGAGACCGGCAGCGCCAGTGCGGTAAAATACGCGCGCGCCGAACGCGCCTTCACGCTGAAGCACGAAGTGAGGAGCATCGCCGTCCATAAGACTACGAGCGAGAGCAGCGGCAGCGCCGCGATCTCCGCCTCGGCCAGCAGCGCCGGGAGAACGGAGAGGAACGTCACTGCAATCGTGAGCGCCGCGCAGCGGCGGTATGCTGCCGACCAGCCGAAAAAGACCGCAAGCGCCGCCAGGGCAAAGACGAGCCAAATCGTGGCGCTCTCCCGTCCGTCCGCCGCGGCAAACGCTGCCGGCATCTGTGCGGGAACAAAGAGGCCGAGCCGCTCCGCGAGGAGATTGCGTGCGGGGATATAGGCGTGATACATTCCGCTGCAGAGCGTCTGCCACAGGCGGTAAAGCGCCAGAGCATATGCCGCACCGACGGCTGCGAGCGCCCAAAGCCGCCCCTTGCTCAGGGAGAAAAGCGCTGCGGA
Source organism: uncultured Eubacteriales bacterium (assembly GCA_934630445.1). Taxonomy (GTDB): domain Bacteria; phylum Bacillota; class Clostridia; order Oscillospirales; family Butyricicoccaceae; genus CAKTWY01. The sequence continues at coordinate 2,277 of CAKTWY010000246.1, read as the reverse complement.
AAGAAGAGAGCAGCACACGCATGCGCCGAGGAGGAACGGCGTGCGCACTTCAACGCGGTACGCGCTGGTGAAGGAGAACAACGTTCCAAAAACCGCCAGAAAAACGAGCGTCCAGTCGGTCAGGAAGACGAGCGCGCGGCGCGCCGCGGCCGGTAAGCGCGCGTTCAGCTTTGACATGGCGCGTCCTCCTCCCCGGCGTCGATGTGGATGTGGAGCGCGGCGTCCGGGCCGGCGCCGGCATCCGGGAGGGATTCGCATATGGAATGGCCCGTGCCGGGCGCAGGGTCGCGCAGAAGCGTGTCAAGCGCCGCGAGGAAGGACGCCTCATCCGAGACGGCCATGCACCGCACCGCACCGGTGGACGGCTCGGCCCACTGCACAAGCATCCGCTGCCCGCGTGCAAGCAGCACGCTGCCCACGGTGTACAGCCGGTCGAGCACGCGCTCGAACACTTCCGGCGCGCCGAAATGGTCAAACGTCAGATTCCAGAGCGTGTCCTGCATTTGAACGCCTTCGCGCACGATCAGTTCATCGCGTTTGGAGGAGAGCTTCCAGTGCACGGCGCGCAGCGAGTCTCCCGTGCGGTAGGGTCTGAGGTCGTAGTCTTCCGGACTGCCTCCGCTGTTCCGGCCGGCCGGGCCGCCGGGGGCGGCGGCAGGCATGCCGGGCGCGGGAACGGGCGCATCATCGCGCCACATGGGAAGAACCGTCAGCTCGGCGCGCACACTCCTGCGCGGAAGCGAGAAAAGCCCCAGGCAGTCATACACCCAGACATGCTCCAGCGTGCAGGAGAGCACGCCGCAGCGCGCCGTGTCGGCCGGGTAAAAAAGCGTTTCGCAGCGTGCCGGGCTTTTGAGCACCACGCGTCTGGCGCTGTGCGCGCCGGTCAGCAGCTGCGCGGCAGAAACCGTCATTTTCAGCCGCGACAGGGGCAGAAAAGAGCGATTTGTGATCTCCGCGCGCCAGCGCGCCGTCTCTGCACGTTCTGCTGTGCGCGCCTCGGGTGCGATGTGTACACTCGTTCCCAGCATGGCCGGCAGACTCAGAAGAAGGGCGGGAACAGGCAGAAAAAGCACAAACAGCAGCGTGAAATGCGCCAGCGGCGAAGGGTAAAAAATTTCAAACAGCGCTGCGCTGGTCAGCGCGCAGGCATAAAGCAGGCGTCGTCCAAGCATGGCTCACCTGATCTTCGGCGGTTTGACCGCGTGCAGGACCTCTTCTGCGAGCGCGCGTGCATCCGCGGAAGCGCCCGCCCCGGAACGAACGAGAAGACGATGGGCAAGCGTATCGCAGAAGAGCGCCTGCACATCCTCCGGCACCACATAATCCCGCCCGTCAAAAAATGCCGCCGCGCGGCTGGCGGAAGCGAGGGCGAGCGTGGCGCGCGGGCTTGCGCCCTGGACGATCTCCTTATGCTCGCGCGTGCGGCGCACCAGAGCGACGATGTAGGAGAGCAGCGCCTCGGCGATATACACGCGCCCAACCTCCGAGCGCATGGCGCAAAGCGCTTCATGCGTCATCACCTGACGCACCTTGTCCGGCGGCTGCGTGCCCGCCGCGCGGCGCAGGAGCGAGAGCTCGTCCTCCGCGCTCGGATAGCCGATCGACAGGCGCATCATGAACCGATCCATCTGCGAGTCCGGCAAAAGCTGCGTGCCGGATGCGCCGGCGGGGTTCTGCGTGGCAATCACGAGGAACGGCTGCGGCACGGCGTGCACTTCGCCGTCGACGGTGACCTGCCCCTCCTCCATTGCCTCGAGCAGGGCGGACTGTGTACGGCTTGTCGCGCGGTTGAGCTCGTCTGCCAGAAAAAGGTTGCAGAGCACTGCACCGGGCTGGTATTCCATGCGCCCGGTAGCTTTATTAAAAATGGAAAAGCCTGTGAGATCGGACGGCATGACGTCCGGCGTAAACTGCACCCGGTGGTATTGCAGGCCCAGCGCCCGCGAAAAAGCCAGCGCCATCGTGGTTTTTCCGACGCCGGGGATGTCCTCGAGCAGCACATGCCCGCCTGCGAGAATGGTGAGAAATACTTTTCTCAAAACATCGTCCTTGCCGACGACGGCCTTTTTCACTTCGTCGATCACATTGCGCGCATTTTCCCGGTCAACCATGACAAAGCCCCCTGTTCTGTGCCCGCTTTGGAGAGGTTCCGCAGGGGCCTTTTTTATTTGACGCACCGTACACGGCGGCCGTTTCATACGGGAATGAAACCGGCTGCCTCTTCGCTTACGGCACGGCCATAAATTTAAGCGCGCCGTCTCGGAGAGACGGCAT
>CAKTWY010000245.1 GCA_934630445.1 uncultured Eubacteriales bacterium | reverse complement strand
GGGCAGGATTCGTCGTCTGCACAGAGATGTTGACCGGGCTGATACGCATCTTGACCATGCGCACCACATCCGCCTCGCTCAGGTGTGTCAGCGAGATATAGTTGCCCAGGAGGAAGGACATGCGCGCGTCGTCATCCTTGAAATAGAGCGTATCACGCATATTCGGCGGCATCTGATCGATAAAGCAGAATACGCACTTATTTGAGCAGCGCCGCGTCTTGTCGATGAGGTAGCTTTCAAAATTGAGGCCAAGCTCCTCCCCCTCGTGCTTTTTGATATGGTATGCGCGCTGGCTGCCGCCGCGCGCGACGACGACGTCGAGCTTCGCATCGTACCCGTAAAATTTATAGTCCAGCACGTCGCGCACCGCATGTCCGCCGATGGACAAAAGCTCGTCCCCTGCGCGCACGCCGGCGCGCTCGGCCGGGCTCGATGCGTCAACGCTTTTTATGACCGCCATTTCTGCTGCCCCTTCTCCGTTTGTATTGTTTTTTCCGCGCATGATTGTGTGTTGCGCGTTTGTATGCTACACTATGAGAGTCCGTGCAAAATCTGTCCACAGGAGGATCGCCAACTGTGCTTTTCAAAAAAATCCGCTGTTTTCTGAAGCGGGAACCCATACTGTGCGTTTCTTTTGTTCTGGCCGCCTGTTCCTGCCTGTTTGTCGCACCGGATGCGCAGTACCTCGCTTACTTTGATCTGCGCACACTGATCCTTCTCTTTTCCCTCATGACAATCGTCGCCGGTCTGCAGTCGCTCGGTATTTTTGAGCGTCTTGCGCGCCGCCTGATGGCAAACGTGCGCACGCGCAGGCAGGTCTATTTCATCCTTGTCGGACTGTGCTTTTTTTCAAGCATGGCCGTCACCAATGACGTCGCCCTGATCACATTTGTTCCGTTTGGCCTGATGGTCTTAAAAATGCTGCGTATGGATGACGAGGCGCTGCCACTCGTCGCATATCAGACCGTCGCGGCCAACCTCGGCAGCATGCTTACGCCGATCGGAAACCCGCAGAACCTCTATCTGTATTCCATTTCCGGCATGGCGGCAGGCCGTTTTATGCGCCTGATGCTGCCGCTGACGCTGCTCTCAGCGCTTGCGCTCGCCGCGCTCCTCCTCTGCCGGAAAGACGCTCCCGTTGGTGTAAGCGAAGAGCTGCCGCCCGCCGCACCGCAGCCGGGCAGGCGCGGGCGCCTCGCTCTTTATCTTTTGTTGTTTGCAATGAGCATACTCGTGGTCCTTCGCGTGCTGCAGCCGCTTTTTCTCTTCCCCTGTGTGCTGCTCTGCGTCCTGATCGCCGACAGACAGACACTTTTGCGGGTGGATTACGCCCTGCTGGCGACTTTTGCCTGCTTTTTTGTTTTTATCGGCAATGTCGGGCGCATTGCGGCCGTGCGCGCGGCGCTCCAGGCGATCCTTGCCGGACGCGAAATGGCCGTCGCCTTTTTTACCAGCCAGGCGATCAGCAACGTTCCTGCGGCGCTGCTCCTCGCGGGCTTCACCAAGCGTCTTGACGCACTGCTTTACGGTGTCAACATCGGCGGCCTGGGCACGCTCATCGCCTCTCTGGCGAGCCTCATTTCATACAAATATTTTGCGCGCGCCTATCCGGCAAAAAAGGGCCGCTATGTGGCTTTCTTTACCATTCTGAACGTATGCCTTGCCGCCGTGCTCCTCGCTGCAGGGCATCTGCTGCTTTCCTTCTCCGGTTAAAGCGTTTCTCCGTCAAGCGATATAAAAAATAGAGAGGGAAAATCCCTCTCTATTTTTTATTGCTCTGCAATAAAAAAACAATCCCATTTGCGCGCGTCTCGTCCTGCGGACAACTGCCGCGCATGCACACAAAAGCAGCCTGCGGCTGCTTTATATGCAATCATTACTTGGCCGCCTCGACCTTGATGACCTCACGACCGGCGTAGGTGCCGCACGCTCTGCATACCCTGTGTGAGAGATTATACTCGCCGCACTTCGGGCACTTCACCATACCGGGAAGGTCAAGCTTCCAGTGCGAGCTTCTTCTTAAATCTCTTCTCTGCTTGGACGATCTGCTTCTGGGTACCGCCATCGGTAACACCTCCTTATATATGAACCATTTTAATCTTTTCTATCGAGCAGCTCTTGAAGAACTGCGAGTCTGGGATCCGTCTCACGCGCCTGACAGCCGCACGGACCGTCGTTCAAATCGGCGCCGCAATGCGGACAGAGCCCCAAACAGTCTTCGCTGCAAAGATAAACCATATCCGTTGCAAGGATCAGTTCCGGAATGCAAATCTCGTCCAGCTCGACTGAATCGCCGACTACGACAATATCGTCGTTCTCGTCGCTCTCAACCGATTTTGCCAGGACCTTCTCCACATCCGCATGTACTTGGCGTTCGATCGGGCGGTCGCAGCGCGCGCATTTGACGTGAAGCACCGCCTCGACTACTGCGCTCAATGTGAAAACATCCGCCTTGTTGAAGACTGTGCCGCGGATGCGCACCGGCTCGCTGAAGGGATGGGTAAACTGCAGTTCCACCCCGCTCAAATCAACCGTATAATCGAACGGAATGCTTGTACCTGCCCCCGACGATATGGATTTTAAGTCTATCCTCATGATGCCACCTCGTTTGGACGGTACGAATGATATTATACAGATTCGCCGTTCGTTTGTCAACAAATTTATATTCCGGCGGACGTTTTTTTTCCGTCTGACGGAGTTTTTTCCGCGTCAGTTCAGAAAATCCTTCAACTTTTTGCTGCGCGAGGGATGGCGGAGCTTGCGCAGCGCCTTCGCCTCGATCTGACGGATACGCTCACGGGTGACGTTGAACTCCTTGCCGACCTCCTCAAGCGTGCGTGTACGCCCGTCTTCAACGCCGAAGCGCAGCTTCAGGACCTTCTCCTCGCGCGGAGTGAGCGTCTTCAGCACCTCGACGAGCTGCTCTTTGAGCAGCATGAACGACGCGGCCTCCGCCGGTTCGGGAGCGTCGTCGTCGGGGATGAAGTCGCCCAGATGGCTGTCCTCCTCCTCGCC
>CAKTWY010000244.1 GCA_934630445.1 uncultured Eubacteriales bacterium | reverse complement strand
GCTGGATACGGCGCTTTTTAAGGCCGCGCAGGCTCGTTTTTCCGGTCAGGCGCGCGTTTCGCTCTGTCAGGGGGATTTTCTGACCTATCGGCCGGAGCAGCTTTTCGACGGAGTCATCATGAACCCGCCGTATATCCGTCAGGAAAAAATTGACGCGCTCAAACCCTACGGCGTGACGAAGGCGCGCCTGCGCCGCACGCCGCTTTTCCGCCCCCTTTCAGGCAAGGCGAACCTTTATATGTATTTTATTCTGAAGGCTATCGATGTGCTGCGCCCGGGCGGGGAGCTGATCGTCATCTTCCCCGAGACGTGGATGCGCGCGCGCACGGGCAGGGCGTTTATCCGCTGTATGGAGCAGCACTGCTCGGCCGTCAAGCGCGTGCATGTGGGAAAGGGCGCTTTCGAAGCGGACGCCCTTGTGGACGTGGTGATCCTCAAGCTTCAGAAAAACGTCGGCGTCGATACCTGTGAGGAGGTACGCCTCGCCTTTCAGGGCGGCGTGCCGGTCGAGCATGCCGCTGCCGCGCTGCCGTGCGCCGCGCGCCGGGGCGTACCGCTTGCGCACTACGCTGAGGTACGGCGCGGGCTCACCACAGGGGCGAACAGCTTTTTTGTCAATCCGCCGCTCCCGCCTGAACAGACGCGCGAGATCCTTTCCTCACCCAAAGCGGTGCGCGGCTACCGCACCGATCCGGCGCAGGCGGACAGGATCCTGCTGCTCACAAGGGCGGATACGCCCGCACCCGAGAGCGAGCGCTATCTTGACGGCTTCAAACGCAGCATCCTGAAGGAAAAAAAGCCCAAAACGCTCTTTGAACGCATCCGCGCGGGCGACCGGCACTGGTACACGCTGCGCGATATCGACTGCCGCGGCATCCTCTTCGGCTATATTGTCCGCGACACCTGCAAGTTCATCCGAAACGATGCGAACATTCTTGTGCGCGATAATTTTTACGTGATCACCCCGCGGTCGGATGCGTCGCTGCTCTTTGCGCTCCTGAACAGCTATTACACCCTGATCCAGCTCGAAGAGCGCGGAAAGGATTACGGCGCTGGCCTGCTCAAGCTGCAGAAATACGACCTCGACGCGCTCCTTCTGCCCGACGCCGGCGCGATGGCAGAGGAGGACCGCGCGCGCCTGCGCGCGCTCGGCGACGCGCTCGCCGAGACGGGTGACGCGCAGATCATCGACCGCATTGGCGAGGTGCTCGCGCGCTATGAAGCGATGCCCGCCGGTGAGGCGCGCGCGCTCTATTTTGAAAAGAAAAAGCACAGGCTGGGGGAGACAAAATGATTCAAACCGTTAGCCTTTTTTCCGGCGGCGGGGGGCTCGACCTGGGCTTTCAGCGCGAAGGATACGAGGTGATCTGGGCCAACGATGTGGAAAAAAACGCCGCCGCGACCTATCGGAGGAATCTCGGCAGTCATATCCTCTGCGCGGACATCAACACCGTGCCGCTCTCAGCGCTGCCGCCGTGCAGCGTCGTCATCGGCGGGCCGCCGTGTCAGTCCTTTTCCCTCGCGGGCAACCGCAATACCGAGGACGCGCGCGGCCGCCTTGTGTGGAAATATCTTGAGGTCATCGACACGCTCAGACCGCGGGCGTTTGTGTTTGAAAACGTCACGGGCCTTCTCTCAGCGAAAAATGCGCGCGGCGAGCGCATTATCGAGAATCTTTTCCTCGCCTTTGAGCGCATCGGCTACCGCCTGAGCTGGAAGGTGCTGAACGCCGCGGATTACGGCGTTCCGCAGCGGCGCAAGCGCCTGTTTCTCGTCGGACTGCGGGGGAATGAGACGTTTGCCTTCCCGGCGGCGACGCACCGCGAGGACGCGTATGTGACCATTGGCGAAGCGATCGACGACCTGCGCCGCGCAGCCTTGCGCGAGGGGGCGCGCGCGGCGTATACGCATCTGCCGGAGAGCGCGTATCAGACGGCCATGCGCGCTGGGCGGGAGGACGTGTCCGACCATGTGGTCTCCTCTATGAGCGAGCTCGACCGCTTCATTATCGCCCACGTGCGTCCGGGCGGCAATTATATGGACATCCCGCCCGATGTCGCGAGCGCGCGCATCACGCGCCTGCAGCGCGACGGCGGGCATACCACCTGCTATGGCCGCATGCGCCCGGATGAGCCTGCGTATACCGTGAACACCTATTTTAACCGCCCGAACGTCGGCTGCAACATTCATTACAGCGAGGCGCGCTTTATCACCGTGCGCGAGGCGCTGCGGCTGCAGAGCTTCCCGGACGATTATGAGATTGTCTCCACCAGCGCCCAGGGCAAGCGCCTTGTCGTCGGCAACGCCGTTCCTCCGCTCCTCGCGCAGCAGCTTGCCCGTGCGCTCGTGCCGTATGTCGAAACGCGCGGGTAGCGATTGATTTTGGAAGTGTTTGCACCTTTGTTGTGTTCGGTAGGACGCTGAAAAGGAGGAGTTCCATGTTCATCAGGTATTCCGACCCGGAGGTCGGCGTGTTCCATCCTGTCTGCGAGACGGCGCTTCGCCGCGCGCTTGCCGCCCTCGGCAGGGATGCGGATTATGAGGTGACGCACCATATGCACGTCAAAACGCTTGAAATGGACTTTGCCGTGCGCCGCCGCGCCACCGGGCGCTGCCTGTGTGTGGTGGAGGTCAAGCGCACGGGTGGGGACGTGCAGAGCCTGCGCTACCAGTATCAGGCGATGAGCTATGTGCAGATGCTCGGCGTACAGCTGGAGCAGCCCTTTTATATCCTTACGAACCTCGAGGGACTTTACGCGCTGCGCTACGATGCCGCGCGCCCGGAGGTGTACCGGCAGATGCTCGAGCCGGGCTTTCAGGCCATTGCGGATTTTGCGCGCGACGACGCAGATGCCGTCACGGACAAGCTTGCCGCTGCTCTCGCCGGGCTGCTGGATGACTTTTTGCGCAATCGTTACACCTATATGGCTTCGCTGGGCGAGCTTTACGATGGGATGCTGCCCGGGCGGGGCAACCTGCGTGCGTGGAATACGCGCCTGGCCGCGCCGGCGTATGAGTACATTCGCGG
>CAKTWY010000243.1 GCA_934630445.1 uncultured Eubacteriales bacterium | reverse complement strand
CTGCTGCTGCAGCAGAAGGCGCAGGCAGCGCCGCTCGATGTCGCGCTCGGTCTCGTCGATCTGTTCCTCCAGCTCCATCGCGCGTTTGGCCGATGCCGTGCCGTCCGGCGCGAGCGCGCCGACGGCGTTTGTGATCGCGTCCTCGATCAGCGCGCCCATCTCCATCAGCTCGCTGGACAGACGCGCAAGCTCCCGGTCGAATTGATTTCTCATCTGTTCGTGACTCCTTTCATCCGAAGCGGCCCGTGATATAGTCTTCCGTGCGCTTATCCTTCGGCAGGGAGAAAAGATTCTCCGTGCTTCCCGCTTCGATGACTTCGCCGAGCAGGAAAAACACCGTCTCGTCGGAAATGCGCGTCGCCTGCTGCATGCTGTGTGTCACGATAATTATAGTATAAGACTGTTTCAGCTCCGTGACAAGGTCTTCAATTTTGGAAGTGGAAATCGGGTCGAGCGCGCTCGTCGGCTCGTCCATCAGCAGCACGTCCGGCTCGACGGCAAGCGCGCGGGCGATGCACAGCCGCTGCTGCTGCCCGCCGGACAGCCCCAGCGCCGGCGTTTTCAGGCGGTCCTTTGTCTCCTCCCAGATGGCGGCGCGGCGCAGGCTCTTTTCCACGATCTCGTTGAGCGCGGCGCGCCGGTGCACGCCGTGCGTGCGCGGCCCGTAGGCGACGTTGTCGTAGATCGTCATCGGGAAGGGGTTCGGCCGCTGAAAAACCATGCCGACCCTGCGGCGCAGCTCGTTGACATCTGTGGTGCGGGCGTAGATGTCGCGCCCGTCGAGCAGCACCTCGCCTGTGATGCGGCAGCCCTCGACGAGGTCGTTCATCCGGTTCAGGCATTTTAAAAGCGTCGATTTTCCGCAGCCGGACGGGCCGATGAACGCCGTGATGCGCATCGGCTGGATGGACAGGTTCACGCGCTTCAACGCCTGAAATTTGTTGTAATGCAAATCCAAATTGGATATTTCAAACTTATTATTACTCAACGTTATCATTGCCCCTTTGTCAGACGCCTGCCCAGCGATGTGGAGGCGGCGTTGATGAGCACCACCAGCGCCAGCAGGACCACTGCCGTGGCGTACGACTCGTCGATGTGCAGCCCTTCGCTCGACAGCGCGTACATGTGGATGGCCAGCGTGCGGCCCGAGGCGAAAAGTGACTCCGGGATCTTCGCGACCGTGCCGGCCGTGTAGATGAGCGCCGCCGTTTCGCCCACGATGCGGCCGATCGCCAGAATGACGCCCGCGAGGATGCCCGGCGTCGCCGCGGGCAGAACCACCCGGAACACCGTGCGCAGCCGCCCGGCGCCGAGGCCGAAGGACGCCTCGCGGTACGCGTCCGGCACCGCGAGCAGCGCCTCCTCCGTCGTGCGCATCACGAGCGGGAGGATCATGATCGCGAGCGTCACCGCGCCGGAGAGGAGCGACAGCCCCCAGTGCAGCGCCGTGACGAAAAAGAGCATGCCAAACAGCCCGTATACGATCGACGGGATGCCCGAGAGCGTTTCCGCCGTCATACGGATGACGCCGACGATGCGGCTGCCGCGCCTGGCGTATTCGACCAGATACACCGCGGTAAAAATGCCGAAGGGCACCGCCAGCAGGAGCGCTGTGAGCGTCATCATGAGCGTCGTCGCGATCGCAGGCATGAGCGACACATTTTCCGTCGTATACGTCCAGGCAAAGAGCGAGGGCTTCAGATGCGGGATGCCGCGCACCAGGATGTAGCCGACGATGGCCAGCAGCGTCAGCATCGTCGCCGCCGCCGCGAGCGTGGTGATCAGCTTTGCAAAAAGGCTGAGCGGGCGGCGCATACAGCGCCGGATTGTTTGCTTCATGCTTACTGCCTCCCCGATTTTTTGAGCATCCCGCGCTTGAGCAGCGAAAAGCAGAAATTGATCAGCAGAATAAAGACGAAAAGCACGACGCCCGTCGCGATGAGCATCTCGCGGTGCAGGTCCGCGGCATAGCCCATCTCCATGACGATGTTCGCCGTCATCGTACGCACGCCTTTGAGAATGCCCTTCGGCATGCGTGCCTGATTGCCCGCGACCATGATGACGGCCATCGTTTCGCCGATCGCGCGCCCGACGCCGAGCACAACGGCCGCCAGCACACCGGATTTTGCCGCGGGGAAGACGGTGCGGTACACCGCCCGCTCGTGCGTCGCGCCCAGGGCCAGCGCACCCTCGTAATAGCTGCGCGGCACCGCGCGCAGCGCCGATTCGCTCACGCCGATCACCGTCGGGATGATCATGATGCCCAGCAGGATCGACGCCGTGAGGATGTTCATCCCGTCGCCGCCGAACCGGCCGCGGATCAGCGGTACGATCACCACCAGGCCGAAAAAGCCGTAAACGATCGACGGGATCGCCGCGAGCAGCTCCACCGCCGGCTTCAGGCGCGCGTGCAGCGCCTTGGGGCAGAACCAGGCGAGGTAGACCGCCGTCAGAATGCCGATCGGAACGCCGATCACGACCGCGCCCGCCGTGACATAAATGCTGCCGAGGATCATCGGCAGGATGCCAAAGCTCGGCGGCACGTTGTTCGGCTTCCATCGCGTGCCGAGGATGAAGTCGAAAACGCCGACCTCCGCCATGGCCGGAATGCCGTTTGCAAAGAGAAAGATGCAGATGAGCGCCACGGCGAAAATCGACGCCAGCGCCATGATGAAAAACAGGATATGCACAAGGGTCTCAATGATTTTTTGTCGCATAAGCAGTCCTCGCAGTCTTATTTCAGCCGCTCCGCCTTTGTCATCCTGACGAGCGCCCCTTCTCTGTCATCCTGAGGAGCGCCCCTTCTCTGTCATTCTGAGGAGCGCCCCCTCTGTCATCCTGAGGAGCGCAGCGACGAAGGATCCCGTCCGTCAGCCTGTCGTTCTGTATACGGGGGCGGAGGGAAGGGAACAGTCTTTACGGAGGAGAGAAGCAAGCGCGCCGAAGCGTGTGTCCTGGCTTGGTGTTCTACACCCGGGATCCTCGCGTGCCCCGGAGGGGGCAAAGTCGCGACCGCTGCCAGCGGCAGGGGG
>CAKTWY010000242.1 GCA_934630445.1 uncultured Eubacteriales bacterium | reverse complement strand
GCGCTCAAAATCGGATTTGCGCTTGGCCTGCTCGCGGTAGGCGCGCACGTCTTCGATATTTGTCAGCTTATCCGCCCACTTTTCCACATACGGATGCTCGGGCGAAATGACCATATATGTCGCGCCGAAAAGCGTATCCGGCCGCGTGGTGTAGACGGTGAGCTTATCCCCCTCAGTCGTGTTGAAATCGACCTCCGCGCCGGTGGAGCGGCCGATCCAGTTCTTCTGCTGGACCTTGACGCGCTCGACATAATCGACGAGATCGAGGTCGTCGATCAGACGCTGGGCATAGGCGGTGATCTTCAGCATCCACTGGCTCTTCTCGCGGCGGACGACCTCGCTGTGGCAGCGCTCGCATACGCCGTTGACGACCTCTTCATTTGCCAGCACGCATTTGCAGGAGGTACACCAGTTGACGTCCATCTTCGTTTTATACGCAAGGCCGCGCTCGAAGAGTTTTAAGAAGATCCACTGTGTCCATTTGTAATAATTCGGATCGGTGGTGTTGATCTCGCGCGACCAGTCGAAAGAAAGGCCCAGCGACTGCAACTGTGACTTAAAGCGCGCGACGTTTTTTGCCGTAACATCGTGCGGATGGACATGGTTGGCGATGGCAAAGTTCTCCGTCGGCAGGCCGAATGCATCCCAGCCCATGGGATAGAGGACGTTATAGCCCTGCATGCGGCGCTTTCTCGCGACGATATCGAGCGCGGTATATGAGCGCGGATGCCCGACGTGAAGGCCTGCGCCCGAGGGATACGGGAACTCGACCAGTGCGTAAAACTTCGGTTTCGAATAGTCGTCCGATGCATGGAAGGCGCCCGTCTCCTCCCACTTTTTCTGCCATTTCTTTTCAATTTCACCAAACTGGTATTTCATGGAAGCATTCCCCTTTTTATCCGGCAGGCAGGCGCCCACCGCTTTTCAGGCGCGTCAAAGCGCCTTGTAGTCAATTTTCTTTGCGTCGCCCCACAGGCGCTCCAGCGAATAAAACTTGCGCGTCTCGCCAGTGAAAATATGCACAAGCACCGAGCCGTAATCCATGAGGATCCAGCTCGCCGCGTTATAGCCCTCAATATGGTGCGGGTCCGGCCCGCCGTGCTCCTTGACAAGCTTTTCAATCTCGCCGGCAAGCGCCTTCAAATGTGTGTTTGATGTTCCTGTCATGATGACGAAATACTCGGAAAGGGTCGTGAGGCCCTCGACCTCGAGCACATCAAGCTCCTGCGCCTTTTTATCGTCCGCCGTTGCGGCGATCAGTTTTACAAGTTCTTTATCGGTCATATTGTATCTCCTTCGGATAACATACTCAAAAGCGGATTATCAGGTGTGGACGTATCGGGTGTGGAAGGTTCTTCCGGCGGCGTTTCCGGCTCGGTTGGTGTTTCCGGCTCGGCCGGCGTCTCCGGCTCGGCCGGCTTTTCAGGCTCGACCGGCTTTTCCGGCTCAACCGGCTTTTCAGGCTCGGTCGGCTTTTCCGGCTCAACCGGCTTTTCAGGCTCGGCCGGCTTTTCCGGCTCTGTCGGCTTTTCCGGCTCGACCGGCTTTTCAGGCTCAACCGGCTTTTCCGGCTCGGCCGGCTTGGCCGGCTTCTGCGATGACGAGCCAGAAGAGGACGGTTTGGAGCTGGTATAATCGCTCTTGGTCACGATCTGAAGCGAGGTGATGTCCTTGGTGTAAGGATTCAGCTTCTCATTTACGATCGTGAGGATCTCCTCACCATTGGGGATCCAGTAAGACTGATTATACCCCAGTCCTTTTTCGTATACGTTCCTGCCTTCGCCGGGGAGCATGGTCATGGTAATATTCTCACTCTTGACCTTGAGCGCCTCGATGCCCAGCCACACAAGCTCGCCCAGCGGCACGTCCGTCTCGGTATTTTTGGTAATGGCATCGGCAATGGCGTTGACCTTAAACACATTTTCCGGCACGAGGACCTGCTTGATGAGCGCCTTGATAAAGTCCTGCTGCGTCTCGATGCGGCCGATATCGCCCTGCGCGTATCCGGACGGCTTGATGCCGGGGTTATTCTGCCGCCAGCGCATCAGCTGGATGGCCTTCGCGCCGTCGAGCTTCTGCTTGCCGGCCTGCAGATCGATGTGCAGGTCCTGCGTGGGATCGTCATACTTCATGCGGAACGGAACCTCGAACTCAACGCCGCCGATTGCGTCGATCAGCTCCGAAAAGCCGGAGAAATCCACGACGGCATAACGATCGATCGGGATACCGAGGAGCATCTTCAGCTCTTTTTTCAGCTGGTCGATCCCCCCTACGGAAAAGGCGGAATTGATCTTGCGGATATTGCGTTTGACGTCCGACATCGTGTCGCGCGGGATATTCATCATATTGACGGAGTGGGTGTTCACGTCAAAGGACGCGACGATGATCGTATCCGTTCGTGTGCCGCCGTCGTCCGTTCCGGCAAGGACAAAGGTATAGTAGTTCTCCTTGCGGTCTTTCATATCGACTTCGACCTGTGTGCCGCCTGTCACATCATTGATATCCGGCACCTCGTTCGCGTTCCCCCCCGGCACGCTAATGTCCGGTTCCTCCGGCGCCTGCACCGGAGGCTTGATCAGCGACTTCGCCCAGGCGAGAAGGCCGATGACAATTGCCGCCACGACGGCAAAAATCAGGATGAGAAGACGGATACTGCGTTTTTTCTGCGCTTTTACGCTCTTGTTTTTTTGCGCATTCGGGCTTTTGCTTTCCGCCGCCTTTTTCGGCGCGGAGCGCGCAGTCTGTTTGGTTTTTGCACCCTTGGAATTTCCGAACAATTTCATACTTTGGTTTCTTCCTTTTCAAACGCAAGCGCAAGGCGCGTGTCCTCATGTATGGCTGCGCCCTTTCCCGCTTCTTCCAGGTGGCGCACGCTCATGGAAAGGGCGAGCACGAGCGCACGGTCGATATCCGTATCCGCCAGGGCGCGCACCTTTTCCACACCGGGGAAAGCGCGGCCGGGCTCGATATAGTCTGCAAGGTAAATGATCTTTTCAAGAAGCGCCATGCCCGCACGCCCCGTCGTATGGTAGCGTATGGCGCGGGCGATCTCCTCCGGCGCATGAAAGACGTGTGCGGCCACGGCCGCGCCTGTGAGTGCA
>CAKTWY010000241.1 GCA_934630445.1 uncultured Eubacteriales bacterium | reverse complement strand
GGATGACACCCCTTTTCCTGTCATTCTGGGGCAAAACTGCGACCGCCGCCGGGGGGCAAAACTGCGACCGCCGCCGGGGGGCAAACTGCGACTGCCGCCGGTGGCGGGAGAAAGGAACAGTTTTGCGGAGGAGAAGCGGAGCTATAGGAGCCCGTATAGGCGACGCGTAGCGACGACTTCGACGAGTGGGCAAGTCGCTTCGCTCAGGATGACAAAGAGCACGCCTGGGATGACAGGTATGGGGAGCAGGGAGGCATTCCGCAGGAGAGCATACGCACTCGCCGCGTGTCCGTCGTCCATACCGCCGCATATTCAAACGCCCGGCCGATACGCCCGATGTGCCGGAACAAGGAGATCTGCCATGAGCGAAAAACACGCCCGCGTCGTCAAGTGCTGCGCTTATGCGATAGCGCTTGTGCTGCTGCATCTTCTGCACACGACGCTTCGCCTGAAAATTGATCTGTTCGGCCTCACGGTCACGCTGACGCCGTTTTTTCTCGCAGCCATCGCCCTGTACGAAGGGCCGTACATGGGCGCGGCGTTCGGGTTTGCGGCGGGCCTGCTCGCCGATTCGGCGGGCATGCGTCTGGAAGGGCTGCTGCCCGTGTGGTACATGCTCTTTTTTGCGGCGGCGGGCTACCTGTGCGCGCGCTATTTCAGGCGCCTGTGGGTGTCGTGCCTCATCTTTGGCGCGGTGTGCACGATCGCGCAGAACGCGCTGACGTATGTTTTTTACTATTATCTGTTTTTCCGCGCGGCGTTCGTGCCCTCGGCGGTGTGCGCGCTGGCCAATCTCGCGCTTTCCGCGGCGCTTTCCTTTGCGCCGTACCTGCTCGTGCGCGCCGTGTACCGGCGCTTTGCGGGAGAATGATCCATCCATCCACTGATTTTGAGGATACCTGCTTATGATAAACCGCAACATGATCGTGCGCCGCCTAGTGGCGCTGGGACTTCTGCTCGTGGCAATGATGGGCGCCCTTTCCGCGCGCCTGGCAGACCTGCAGCTCGTCAACGGCGCGGACTATGCCGTCGAAGCCGAGCGCAGGCGCTTTGCCACCATCCCCGTGACCGCCGCGCGCGGCGAGATCGTCGATCGGAACGGAAAGCCGCTCGTGACAAACCACACCGGCTTTTCCATTCGCTTCGATTACGCCTTTTGGGATAAAACGCAGCAGAACGAGGTGATCTTAAAGCTCGTGCGCCTGCTTCAGGCGTCGGGCGGGGAGTATGCGGACACGCTCCCTATTTCGAAGACCATGCCCTATACTTTTACGTATAAGGCCGGCTCTACGGAGGAGAAAAAGCTCAAAAAGGTCATTAAAAACAGCAAATCGCTTGACGAAAGCATGGATGCGCCCGCGCTGATGGAAGCCCTGCGGGAGAAGTACGATATCCCCGAATCGTTCTCCGACGAGGAGGCGCGCCTTGTCGCCGGCGTGCGCTACGAGATGGAGCTGTCGGAGTTTTCCCCCCTCAACAGCTATCTGTTCTGCGGCGATATCTCCATCGAAGAGGTGTCGTATATCAAAGAGCGCGGCGCCGAGTTCCCCGGCGTGACGATCGCCGAGGTGCCTGTCAGGCAGTACGCCACGACCTATGCCGCGCATATCCTCGGGCGCGTGGGCAAGATCTACGCCGAGGAGTACGAGCAGCTTCGCGAGCAGGGCTACCCCATGAACGCCCTGGTCGGCAAAGACGGCATGGAAAAGGCGCTCGAGCCCTATCTCAGGGGCATCGACGGCGAGCAGTCGGTCGAGACGAACATCGACGGCAAGATCACCGACATCATCGCCACAAAGCCCACCCAGCCGGGGAAAAACTGCGTGCTCACGCTCGACCTTGACCTGCAGATGGTGCTGGAGGATTCGCTGGCCTACAACGTCAACCGCATCCGCGAGCAGGGCGAGGCCAGCCGCACCAAGCGCGGCGCAGGCATTAAGGGAGCGGCGGCCGTCGTCATCGACGTGCGCAACGGCGAAGTGCTCGGCATGGCGTCCTATCCGACGTACGACCTGGCGAACTTCAGCCGCGACTACAACAAGATGCTGGAAGACCCTTTAAAGCCGATGTTCAACCGCGCCATCTCCGGCGTGTATCCGCCCGGCTCGACCTTCAAGGTCGCGACGGCCCTCGCCAGCCTGGAGAGCGGAACGATCACCCCTTCGACAAAGATCACCGACAAGGGCATCTATATGTATTACGCGCCGAACTACACCCCGCGCTGCTGGCTTTACGAAGAAGGGCGCGGAACGCACGGCACGATCAACGTCTCCGGCGCGCTGGAGGGCTCGTGCAACTACTTTTTCTACGAGACGAGCAGGATCATGGGCATCAATGTGCTCAATGATTACGCCAAAAAGCTCGGCCTCGGGCAGAAGACGGGCATCGAACTCGCCGGTGAGGCGGCGGGCAATCTCGCCGGCCCAGAGAGCCGCGAGGAATCCGGCGGCGACCCATGGCAGCCGGGCGAGACGCTCCAGGCCGCCATCGGCCAGTCGGAGCAGCAGTTCACCCCCTTGCAGATCGCCAATTATATCGCCACGGTCGTCAACGGCGGCACGCGCTACCGCCCGCATCTTTTGAAGAGCGTGGAGGAGTATCACTACGGCTCGACCTATCTCACCGTGGAGCCGGAGGTGCTCGACACCATCGATATCAAGGAAGAAAACTACCGCGCCATCATGGAGGGCATGCGCAAGGTTACAGAGGACGGCACCGCGTCGTCGGTGTTCCGCAACTTTCCGGTCAGCGTCGGCGGCAAGACGGGTTCGGCCCAGGTCTCCGCGGCAAAAAAAGCGGTCGCGCACGGCGTGTTTGTCGCCTTTGCCCCGTATGAGGACCCGGAGATCGCCATCTGCGTGATCGGGGAGAACGCCGGCTCGGGCAACAGCGTTGCGCCGGTGGCGAAAGACGTGTTCAGCTACTATTTCGGCATTGGGGAGCCGGAGCAGGCGGTGGGCGAGACGGATGTCCAGACGCCCGCCGGGAGCGGGCAGGGTGCATCCGGCACACAGCGGCAGACGCCGCCCACGGGCGAGACAGCCCAGGATGACGCGCCCGCCGCCGGTCAGGTGGCGCCGGCAGAGCCCGCCGCGCCTGAGCAGACAT
>CAKTWY010000240.1 GCA_934630445.1 uncultured Eubacteriales bacterium | reverse complement strand
CGCCAGCGCAAAGTCGTACAAATCGACACGCGCTGCGGCGCAAGGGAACTTCCGACCAGCTGTAACGCCCCCGCATGATCAGTCTATCATGCGGGGGCGTGCTGTTTTCCGCGAACTGACCCGTTTCAGCCGCAGGATACCGGGGGTTATAAAAGGCTCAAAAGTTCTTCCGCCTCGCCCAGCTCCAAGTGCGCGAGCACGCGGCGCACATAGTCTTTGACCTCTCCCCAGTCTTCATCGGCGCTCTGATAGTTGGCGGCCATATACTCCTCCACCAGCGCGATGCATTCTTTCCTTGTATGTTCTTCGCGCGTGACGTTCATCAGCTGCATGGCGTTGCTGAGCGCGAGCTCCGGATGCAACAGACACAGCCGCTGCAGCGCGTATATGATGGCGCATTCAAGCTTATTTTTCGCATACAGCCGCTCCATTCCGGCCAGGGAAAGCATATGATTCAGCTCCGCCAGCGTCATTCCCAGATGCAGACCCGCGGCGATCAGCCGCTCACGGCGCGGTACGGTACCATGAAGCTTCAGCACCGACATCATCTTTTCAAAGTCCGGAGGATATCCCATCTGCCGCGCAAGGGCATGAAGGCTCGCGCAGCGCTGCTCCCCACGCGACAGCTCCTGCGCCCGCAGTCTGGCAAAGTCATCCAGATACTGCCACAGCTTCTCATGCCTGCCGTGAAAGAAAGCGGGGTTTTCCGCCGCGAAGCGCATGAATTCCGCCTCGGTGTCCACGGCAAGCAGGCGGCTGAGCACCGCCGTGGTTTTCTCCTCATCCCGCCCAGCGCGCAGCTCCTCCGGCAGGCAGCGCTCGTACAGCTGCTGAACAAAAGCAAAGCCATATTCACCCGCAGCGCCCTGCTTTGACAGCGCAAAAATACACACCGCGTCAAACAGGTCCTTCGGATACAGCGCCGGATAGCCGCCGTAGCGTATGAGCATATGATCCAGCGCCTGCCGGTCCATTTTAAGGCCGAAGCCGATTTTGATATACGTGTCGCGGCAGCGCGGCGCGCCGCCTTCGATGCACCATTTTTTCAGCGTGTTCTTACTCACGCCGCAGCGCGCCGCAAACGCCGCATAGGAAAGACCGCTCTCGTCGAGCAGACGATTGATATAGCCCTTCCAGTCGATGTACTGCTCCCCGCAGCGCAAAAGAAGCGCGCGCAGTTCCGCCGCTGTTTCGCAGCGCTCGGCGTCGCGTTCGAACGTCACCGTTTCGAGCGCTCCACTCCTCATTCGCTCTCCTCCCACTCGCATACAAAGCCGACCTTGCTCTGGTCAAATGCCTCCAGACCCGTATCGCGCGAGTCGTTCCACACCCAACCCTGATCCTCCTTATACATCAGCATCAGGTAATACTCAACGCCGTTTGTGTTGTTCGGCTCGTTCAGTCCCCACGCCGCGTAGGAAAAGCGCTCGTCCGTCACCCAGCGGAAGCCCTTGCTGCTGTTCCTGTTGTTTGCACCGATCCAGGCCGCTTCCAAGCCGCTCTTCTCCAGAAGGGCGATGATCTTCGTCTCCTCCCGGCGGGAGGTGATCGTCGCAAGGTGCCCCGCGCGCGACTCGCAATAAACCTTCGCATCCTCCCAGGTGAGGCTGAGCTTAACTACTTCATAGCGGCTCTCCGGCACCGTTTCCTCCTGCACCGGCGCGGCCGGAAGCTGCGCCTGCGCTCCGGACTGCTGCGCATCGGCGGGGAGTACGTCCTCCTGTGGAGGCACCGGCGCCTGCCTGCCGGAAAGCCAAAACGCCGACGCACCGGCCCCCAGCGCAAGGCATGCAAGGCATAGCGCAGCGCCTGCCGACGCCTGCAGCGCAGCACGCATATTTCCCCGGCCCCGTATCGCCCGGCGCATCTCGTCCGCAGTGGCATAGCGCCGGTCCGGCTGCGCGCTGAGCGCCCTGAGTACCGCGGCCTGCAGACGCTTTGAACCATGCTTCGGCGCTGGCAGACGCGCCCCGTTCCAGCGGCTGCGCATGGCGCGTTCGCGCTCGCTGTAGGTTGAGTTGGCGTCTGTAAAGGGCAGGAAATTATCATTCAAAAGCTGATAAAGCACCACGCCGAGCGAATAAATATCTGCTTCTTTTCCATACGGCTCGCCGCGGGCCACCTCGGGTGCCATGTATGCGGTCGTTCCCGTAATGGTGGTGAGCATCGCCGCCCCTGTTGCGCGGCCCGATACGCCAAAATCTCCCAGGCGATATGCGCCCAGCTCCGTACGGTAGATGTTGGCAGGCTTGATGTCGCGGTGGACAAAACCGCGCTCATGCGCGAAGGCCAGCGCGGCGCACATATCCCCGGCGATACGCACGACCTCCTCTTCACGCAACGTCTCCCCGTCGCGGATCTGATCGGCAAGACATGTCATGTACTCCATGCGCAGAAGCACGTCATACCCGCGCAGCGCGCCGGCTTCATCACGCACCTCGCGGATGCTGTCGTCCAGCAGCGGCACGATCGCATTCGAACGTCCGAGGATCTCCATCCGCTCGATCTCGTCCAGCGCGCGCGAAAGCTGCGCCTCGATGCTGTCGCTCCCGGAAGGAAAGACCTCGATCACCTTCAGAACGCTGCGGAGCGTTTTTTCAAACCTGCGGCGCGTAAGGAGAAAGACGCACGAGTTGCCGCCGGAATAGATCTGCCGCTCGACGTTCCATTCCTCCCAAAGCGGTTCATATGTATGCAGGCGCTCCCACAAGGTATTCATTTGCCATTCCTCCGCGCAAAAACACATCGATTTGATCCCGCTATCGTTCCACCAGGATAAAAAAATACCTCTGCAAAGCCGGCAAGCTGTTCCAACGAACCTCCGCCAAACTATGCCGCCTGCAGGACGGTCTTTTCAGAAAGAAAGCTGCGAAAATCCGCTTCGCTCCCCATGCACAGATCCCGCTTCAGCAGGACGGAAACACGCGCGCAAAAAAACAGCAGAAACAGCGCTTCCGTCTCTATCACACATTCAAAATCGCTGTAAGGTATGTACTCACACTTATTTTCCGCCCGATCCGTAATCGCCATTTCCTGTGCAGAAAACAAGACCTCATACCGCCCCTGTTCCAGAGACGCCCGCCCGGCCAAAAGCTTTTTTGCCGGCTTCTCAAAGGCATTTTTCCGCTTTTTCCGATTGAACCACAG